>NZ_JARZAH010000010.1:0-207996 GCF_029892145.1 Kitasatospora sp. GP30 | reverse complement strand
AGATGCGCGGGTGGCGGAATAGGCAGACGCGCTGGATTCAGGTTCCAGTGCCCGAAAGGGCGTGGGGGTTCAACTCCCCCCTCGCGCACAACCGGAAGCCCCGGTTCGGAGAAATCCGAACCGGGGCTTCTTGTATGTCCGGGCAGCGGCGGCAGGTTGATCCCGTGTCGGCGGCCCGACCGGAGCGATCCGGCCTCGCCCGCCGGGCCCGCGTCGACCGCACCCCGGCGAATCGGCTAGCATCTTCGACAGCACCCAGATGCGCGGGTGGCGGAATAGGCAGACGCGCTGGATTCAGGTTCCAGTGCCCGAAAGGGCGTGGGGGTTCAACTCCCCCCTCGCGCACAACCGGCAGGCCCGGTTCGGAGAAATCCGAACCGGGCCTTCCTACGTGTGCGGGGCGGTGTGGGAAGAGATCAGGAATTGCCGCGTTCCTCGGACGGGGTGTGCGGCAGGTTGATCCCGTGGCTGGCGGCCAGTCGGAGCAGCCCGGCGATCCGGCCCTCGCAGGCCTGCACACCGTCGAAGTCGCCATCGTCGGCGGCCTTGGCCAGATCCTCGCGGGCCGCGGCCAGCTGGGCGCGGAGCTCCTCTTCGAACATCGCGGTCACCTGACCAGCATGTGCCGGGGGTGCGGATTCCTCAACCGTGGCCGGATCGGTCGTCGTCATGCCGGCCGCTGCCGAACCGGCGGCGGGCCCGCTGGCCCAACGCGGTGAAGCCGGCCGCCAGGAAGACCAGCGTGTAGACGATCTGCACTACCACCACCACCCGGGAGGACTGACCGGTTGCGACGATGTCGCCGTAGCCGACGGTCGCCATGGTGACCACCGTGAAGTAGAGCGCGTCCAGCCGGGTGTTCAGGCCGGAGAACTCCCCGGGCCGGCGGGCCAGCACGAAGTAGGCGGCGGAGAAGGCCACCAGGGCCAGGACGGAGACGGCCAGGATGCCCAGGGCCGGCAAGCCCTGCTCGCTCTCCCGCATGATGAGGGCGATCTGGCGGATCAGCACGACGGCCAGCCCGGCCAGGATGGACAGGAAGACGGTCCAGCTCAGCACCGGGTGTTCCGGGCCGAAGCTGCCCAAGGGCACCGTGAAGTAGGCGGTCAGCAGGGCGGTGGGGCAGACCACCAGGACCAGGAAGGCCATGAACGGGGAGGGGCGCTTCGGCGGGGCCATGCTCTCCACCTTGGGCCGAGTCGGGTGCGGCGGCCCGGTCTGCTGCGCCGTCCGGGCCTGGGGCGGTTCGGGTCGGCCGGGTAGCGTGAGGGGTATGGAACCGCAGTCCGTCATCCGCTCCGTCAACATCGGGACGGCGCGGCCGACCGAGTTCTCCGCGCCCGGGGTGACCGGGATCGACAAGCGCCCGGTGACCGGCCCGGTGGCGGTCGCGGCACCGGCGCAGGGCAGCGGTGTGACCGGTGACACCATCTGTGATCTGCGCCATCACGGCGGCCCCGATCAGGCGGTGTACGCCTATGCCGCCGAGGACCTGGCCGACTGGGCGCTGGAGCTGGAGCGGGAGCTGCCGCCCGGGGTGTTCGGCGAGAACCTGACCACCGAGGGCCTGGACGTCAGCGGCGCGCTGATCGGCGAGCGCTGGCGGATCGGGGACGCGCTGCTGCTGGAGGTCTCGGCGCCGCGGATCCCGTGCCGCACCTTCCAGGGCTGGCTGGGCGAGCAGGGCTGGGTGAAGCGGTTCTCCGAGCGGGCCCGGCCAGGTGCCTATCTGCGGGTGGTCGAGGCGGGGCCGGTGGCCGCCGGGGACGCGGTGCGGGTGGTGCACCGGCCGCAGCACGGGCTGGACGTGGCCACCGTCTTCCGGGCGGTGACGCTGGAGCCCGCGCTGCTGTCCCGGCTGCTCCCGGTGGCCGAGCTGCCGGAGAAGCTGCGGGACAAGGCCCGGCGGCGGGTCGAGGCGAAGGCGGACTGAGTCATGGCGGAGCGAACCGCGGCGGCAGCGCAGTACCAGGCGGTGGCGGTGGTCGCGGTCGGCGGTGTGCTCGGTGCGGAGGCGCGGTACGGGCTGGGGCTGCTGTGGCCGACGCCCCGGGCGGCCTTCCCGTGGACCACGCTGCTGATCAACGTGGTGGGCTGCCTGGTGATCGGGGTCTTCCTGGTGGCGATCACCGAGGGGCGGCCGGCCCACCGGCTGGTCCGGCCGTTCTTCGGTACCGGCGTGCTGGGCGGCTTCACCACCTTCTCCACCTACTGCGTGGACGTGCGCCGGCTGCTGGTCGGCCATCATCCGCTGCTCGCGGTCGGCTATCTGACGGGCACCCTGCTGGCCGCGATGGCGGCGGTGGCGGCGGGCGCGGCCGGCACCCGCTGGTGGCTGGCCCGGCGCGGGGGTGCGCGATGAGGTGGGGCGGGCCGGCACTGCGGCTGACCGTACTGGTCGGTGACACCGACCTCTGGCACCATCGGCCGCTGGCCGGTGAGATCGTGCGGCGGGCCCGAGCGGCCGGGCTGGCCGGCGCCTCGGTCTTCCACGGGGTGGAGGGCTACGGCGCCGGGCGGGCGGTGCACTCGGCCGGGCTGCTCTCGATCAGTGACGGGCTGCCGGTGGCGGTGGTGATCGTGGACCGGGCCGAACGGGTCCGGGCGTTCCTGCCCCGGCTGGACGAACTGCTCGGCAGCCGCGGGCTGGTGACAGTGGAAGAGGTGCACGTGTACGGCGGGCCGGAGGCCGACGGGTGAACGGGGCGGTACTGGTGGCGGTGGGTGCCGTGGTGGGCGCGCCGCTGCGGTTCCTGACGGACCGCGCGGTGCAGGCGCGGTACGGCTCGGACTTTCCGTGGGGCACCCTTGCGGTGAACGCGCTCGGCTCCCTGGTGCTGGGCCTGGTGACCGGGGCGGTGGCCGCCGGGGCCGCGTCCGGGCAGCTGCAGCTGCTGGTCGGCACCGGGTTCTGCGGGGCGCTGACCACCTACTCGACGTTCAGCTACGAGACGCTGCGGCTGCTGGAGACCGGCGCCCGGGGTTGGGCCGCGGCCAATGTCGCGGTGTCGCTGGTGGTGGGGATGGCGGCGGTGTACGCGGGCGCCGGGCTGGCCGGGCTGCTGTTCTGACGGCCCGCCCGGTCCACCCGACTGTTTTGGTCAGACCGTCAGCCCGCTCTCCACGCGCCGGATGTGATGGCGTGCCATCGCCAGGTTGGCGCGGGAGCGGTCCAGCACCAGGTAGAGGAAGAGGCCCTCGCCGCCCGCTCCGGTGAGCGGGCGGATCAGGTGGTACTGGTGGGTCAGCGTGGTGAGGATGTCCTCCATCGCCTCGCCGGTGCGGCCCTGCAGCTCGTTGGCCCGCAGGGTGGCCCGGACCAGGTCGGTGCTGCCGGCCGCGGCCAGGGTGAGGTCCAGGTCGGCGGAGTGGCCCAGGGTGCCCAGGGCCATGCCGCTGCCCATGTCGACCAGGGCCGCGCCCAGGGCGCCGTCGATGGTCAGGGCCTCCTTGAGCGCCGTCTCGACTCCGGCCATCGGGTACCTCCAGGTGCGGGGTGAGGTGATCGTGCTGCTGGTCACGAGGGTAGGGAGATGGCGGGTGCATGCCGGGTGGCTGATCGGTATTGACTGATAGTTGTCCGGACCTGCCGGAGATCGTCCGTGCAGGGTCGACTGATGGCAGGAGGAGCCGGGTGATGAGGCTGCGGTGGAAGGTCCGGTCGGCCGGGGCCCGCGCGGTGGTGCTGGTGCTGCACGGCGGGCGGGAGGCCGATCTGGCGCCGGCCCGCCCCTGGCAGCCGGCGGCGGTGCGGATGGGGCCGTTCCTGCGTCCGCTGCGCCGGGCCACCGCGGGCGGCGCGGTGGCGGTCGGCCTGGTGCGCTACCGCCACCGGGGCTGGAACGGGGACCGGGCCGACGCCGCCCAGGACGTGCTGGCCGCACTGGACGCGGTGGCCGCCGAGTGCGGGCCGGTGCCGGTGGTGCTGCTCGGGCATTCGATGGGCGGTCGGGCCGCGCTGCGGGCGGCCGGGCACCGGGCGGTCACCGGGGTGGTCGCACTGGCCCCGTGGTGCCCGCCGGACGACCCCTGCGAGCAACTGGCCGGCCGCACCCTGGTCACCCTGCACGGCGACCTGGACCGGGTGACCGACCCGGCCGCCACCCTGGCCTTCGCCGCGCGGGCCCGGGCGGCCGGGGCGGCAGTCGCCGGGATCGAGGTGGCCGGCGGCGACCACGCGATGCTGCGCCGCCACCGGGACTGGCACCGCGGCGCGGCCGGCCTGGTGGCCGCGCTGCTCGGGTTGCGGCCGGTGCCCGGGCCGGTGGCCGAGGCGCTGGCGGCGCGCGGGGCGGACCAGACGGGGCTGCACATCCCGCTGCCCAGGAGCCGCTGACCGGGCGGCAGGCGGTGCCGCTAGTTGTCCCGGACGGCGCGCACGCCCAGCACCGCGGCGGTGGACACCAGTTGGCAGACCGCACCCGCCGCCAGCACCGTCCCGGTGCCCAGCAGTGCCGCGGCCGGGCCGGCCAGGGCCAGCCCCACCGGGCCGAGCGCGAAGGCACCCAGGTAGCCGTAGGCGCTGACCCGCGCCTGCAGGTGGTCCGGGATCAGCCGCTGCCAGGCCAGCGCGGTCAGGCTTCCGGAGACCGCGGAGGCGGTGCCGGCCAGCAGCGCGGCCGCGCAGACCCAGGGCAGCGCGGCACCGAACGCCAGCGCGGCCGAGGGCAGCACATAGCCGAGCCCCGTGATCATGGAGACCAGCACCGGGCGGCGCGGGTCGCGGCCGAGCAGCAGCAGTGAGCCCAGCACCGAGCCGCCGCCGAAGCAGGCCATCACCAGCCCCCAGGCCCGGGCCCCGCCCAGATGCTGCTCGGTGCTGGCCGGGCCGAGCACCAGGAACGGTGCCCAGAGCAGCAGATTGAAGAAGCAGGCCTGCAGGCAGGTGGTCCACAGCCAAGTGCGGGAGCGGAACTCGCCCCAGCCCTCGCGCAGTTCGGCGAGCAGACCGGGCCGGCGCCCGGTCGGCGGCAGGGCGATGGCCACCCGGCTGAGCGCCAGCAGGCTGATCGCGAAGCTGCTCGCGTCCGCTGCCAGCACCACCCCGGGGCCGGCCCAGGCGGTGAGCAGGCCGGCCAGCGCCGGCCCGGCCACATTGGCGGTGGAGCGGACCAGCGTGATCATCGCGTTGGCCTGGGCGAGCTGCTCGGCGGGCGCGATCCGCGGGATCAGGGCGTTCAGCGCCGGGGTGAACACCGCCTCGCCGACGCCGCCCGCCGCCGCCAGCGCCAGCAGCAGCCCGAGCGGCCGGTACCCCGTCAGCAGCGCGACCGCGAAGCCGCTCTGCGAGACGACCCGCACCGCGTCGGCGGTGAGCATCACCCGGCGGCTGCCCAGCCGGTCCGCCGCCGCGCCGCCGACCAGCAGCATCAGCACCACCGGCACGATCCGGGCGGTCAGCACCCAGCCGAGGGTGTCGGCCCCGCCGGAGCCGTGCAGCAGCGCGAAGGCGAGCGCGACGGGGGCCATCGCGGAGCCGAACAGCGAGGTGGCATGGCCGGGCAGGAACCAGCGGAAGTTCCGTTCCCGCCGTAACAGGGACATGGCGGAGCGCACCCCACGGGCCCGTCCGGGCCCGTGGCGCTCCTTCAGCGCGGTGGTCATGGGTAGCAGCGTGCCGCGCGCAAATGTCGGCGCACAAGGGTTTCGCGGCCGAAAACTGAGTTATTCGGCATCAATTTCTGACTATGCTTCAAATGGCGCAGTAAATCGGCGCTGAGCTGGGCGAAGAGGGGATTTCCAGTGGTTGATTTACTGCGGGAACCGGTGGAGTACTCGGTTGCGGTGGAGCACTATCTGACGGCTGCTCGGCTCTCCGAGGGCTCCCGGCGGGTGTACCGGATCGCGCTGGCGACCTGGGCCTGGGCACTGGCCGGCCGCACCCCGCCGGTCGGCGAGGAGCGGCGCCGGGCGGCCCCGCCGGTGCTGCCGCTGGCCCTGCTGGACGATCCCCGGGCGGCGCGGCGGCTGCGGTCGGCGGTGGCGGCCCGCGCCGCCGAGCCGCGCACCGTCAACCGGGAGCTGTCGGCATTGCGCGGCGCGATCGGCTGGTGGCGCGCCCAGGGCTGGCTGACCACTGACCCGCTGGCCGGCGCGGCGGTCGAGCCGGCGGCGGTGATGGGAGTCCCGCCGGCCGAAGTCCCCCAGCCTCCGGCCGGGGGGACCCCCATGGGGAAGGGCCCGCTCACCGAGGCGCAGGTGCGGGCGGTGCTGGCGCTGCCGGCACCGCTGCGGGACCAGGTCTGCTGGCATCTGGTCCATGAGTCGGGGGCGCCGATGGGGCGGATCCTGGCGCTGGACGTGGACGACATCGACCGGTCCGGGCGGCGCGGCCGGGGTCGGGCGGCCGATCTGAGCTGGGGTGCCGGAACCGCCCGGCTGCTGCCGCTGCTGCTGGTCAGCCGGGCCGGCGGGCCGCTGCTGCTGACGGACCGCCGGGCCCCGGCGACGGTGCCGGCGGCCGACCGCTGCCCGCTGACCGGGCGCGGGCGGCTCTCCTACCGGCGGGCCGCCGAACTGTTCACGGCGGCCACCCGGGAGCTGGATCCGGCAGGCCGGGGGTGGACACTGCGCCAGCTGCGCCTCGGGGGTCCCCCCGGCCGAAGGCTGGGGGAGGGCACGCCCGGGCCGACGGGCGCCGGGCGGCGCGGACGGCGAACGGCCGGCCCCGCCTGAGCGGCGGGACCGGCCGATGCCTGCGCGCGGGGTCGGTCAGTCGTCGTTCTCGTGGTCGTGGTCGTGGTCGTGGTCGTGGTCGTGGTCGTGGTGGTGGTGGTCGCGGTCGTGGTCGTGGTCGTTGTCGTGCTCGCGCCCGTTGATGTCGCCGTTGATGCAGGTGTTGCCGAACGCGGGGTTGAGCAGACCGATCACATTGAGCGAGTTGCCGCAGACGTTGATCGGGATGTCGATCGGGATCTGGACGACGTTGCCGGACAGGATGCCGGGCGAGCCGATCGCGGCGCCCTCCGCGGTGGCGTCGGCCGACGCGGCGCCGGCACCCCCCAGTACGAGCGCGCCGGCAGCGCAGGTCAGCACCAGAGCCCTGCGGAAGTCCTTCATGGGTGTTCTCCAATTCCTTGCGGATCGAACGAGTCTTAGAGCGAGCACCGGCGACCGGAGTTGGCCGAAAGTGTTCCCCTGGTCACTCTTCGTCGTGGAGTCCTGTTTGGCGCGCTACGCCGCCCACTAGGGGTATCCAAGTCACCCGCACGGCGCAGCCGTGCCACCGGCCGGCGAAGGCGCCGACCGGTGGCACGGGGCCTGGTGGACGGTCAGGGCCGGGCCGGGCGGACCAGTCCGGCGCGGTGGGCGATCACGGCGGCCTGCACCCGGTTCGCGGCCCCGAGCTTGCTGAGGATCGCGCTGATGTGGTCCTTGACGGTGCCGGTGCCCAGCAGCAGCCGGTCGGCGATCTCGGCGTTGGCCAGCCCCTCGCCGAGCAGCGCCAGCACGTCCAGCTCACGCCCGGTCAGGGTGCGGACCAGGGCGAGCGCGTCGGCGTCCGGCCCGCCGCCCTCCACGTAGCCGCCGATCACCGTGCGGGTCACCGCGGGCGACAGCATCGAGCCGCCGGCCGCCAGCACCCGCACGGCGTGCACCAGCTGGTCGGGCGCGGTGTCCTTGAGCAGGAAGCCGGCCGCTCCGCCGCGCAGCGCGGTGCCGATGTACTCGTCGGTGTCGAAGGTGGTGAGCATCGAGACGGCCGGCGGGTCGGGCAGGGCGCGCAGCAGCCGCAGCACCGCGAGGCCGTCCAGATCGGGCATCCGGACGTCCAGCAGCACCACCTGTGGCTTCAGCCGGCGCGCGCACTCCTCGGCGTCGCCGCCGGAGCAGGTGCCGACCAGCTCCAGGTCGGGCGCCGAACCGACGATCATGCCAAGGCCCGAGCGGACCAGCAGCTCGTCGTCGACGATCAGCACGCGGATCGGTTCCACTGCTCCTCCTCTGTCCTTCCCACGGGGACGAGCCTAGGGCCAAAAGCGGTTGCCACCCCCGCCGATCGGCGGGGGCCGAATCCACTGGCCGCAGCACGCGCTCGGCACGGCGGTTGAGCCACGATTGATGACGTGCCACCAGGTGCGGATGCGCCCCTGGACCTGATCGTTTGGAATTGATCCCGTGTCCTCCCCCACCAAGCAGCCGGCCTCGGCTGCCTCGGCCGGGCCCCGCCGGAGCCTGTCGGCCCGGCTGCGGCCGCTCGCCGCCGCCGGCACCGTCTGGTACCTGCGGCTGATCGCGCTGCTCAACCTGGTGGCGGTGGTCGCCGCGCCGTTCCGCCAGACCGTGCGCCACCACTCCGAGGGGCAGTTCTTCACTCCGTACCTGGCGACTGCCGGCCTGGCTGCCGCCGTGCTGTCGCTGTTCCTGGCGGTGGCGATGCGGCGGCGCAAGCGGGCCGCCTGGATCTTCAACTGCGGGCTCGGCGGGCTGACCTTCCTGACCTATGTGCTGGCGCTTGGCGTGCCCGGCGCGGACCACTACAACCGGCACGCCTTCAACTACTTCTCCGCCGTGCTGACCGGCCTGTTCATGCTCTGCCTGGTGGTCGGGCGCAAGGAGTTCACCTCCAAGGGCGACCGGTCCAACCCGTGGATGGCGGCCGCCACCTTCGTCGGCGGCCTGCTGCTCGGCGGGCTGGTCGGCTCGCTGCTGGTGGACGCCAACAACTCGCTCTCGGGCGCCGGCTTCGGCGACCGGTTCGGCTATGCGCTCGCCCGCATGATCACGGTGACCCCGTCGGAGCGGGTGATGGACGTGATCGACGTCCCGAACTGGGTCAACGCCTTCATCAACGCGATGGGCGCGGTGCTCTTCCTGCTGGTGCTCTACGTGGCGTTCCGCAGCCCGCGCGGCAAGGAGCTGCTCACCCCGGAGGACGAGACCCGGCTGCGCGAGCTGCTGGCCAAGCAGGGCGAGCGGGACTCGCTGGGGTACTTCGCCACCCGGCGCGACAAGGCGGTGATCTTCTCGCCGTCCGGCAAGGCCGCGGTCACCTACCGGGTGGTCGGCGGGGTCTCGCTGGCCTCCGGCGATCCGATCGGCGACCCGGAGGCCTGGCCGGGCGCGATCGAGCTCTGGCTGGCCGAGGCCCGGGAGCACGCCTGGGCGCCGGCCGTCACCGGCGCCTCCGAGGAGGCCGGGATGATCTACGCCCGGCACGGTCTGGACGCCCTGGAGCTGGGCGACGAGGCGATCGTGGAGCTCGACGAGTTCTCCATGGAGGGCCGCGCGATGCGGGTGGTCCGCCAGGCCTACAACCGGGTCAAGCGGGCCGGCTACACGGTGCGGATCCGGCGGCACGAGGACATCCCCGAGCAGGAGATGGTCGAGCTGCTGAACCGGGCCGACCACTGGCGGGACGGCCAGACCGAGCGCGGCTTCTCGATGGCGCTGGGCCGGCTCGGCGATCCGGCCGACGGGCGCTGCGTGATGCTGGAGTGCCATGACGGGGACGGGGAGCTGCGGGCCCTGCTGAGCTTCGTGCCGTGGGGCGAGAAGGGCCTGTCGCTCGACCTGATGCGCCGGGACCGGGAGTCCGAGAACGGCCTGGTCGAGTTCATGGTGATCGAACTGCTGGAGAAGGGCCGCAAGGAACTCCAGCTGGAGCGGGTTTCGCTGAACTTCGCGATGTTCCGCTCGGTATTCGAGCGCGGCTCCCGACTCGGTGCCGGCCCGGTGCTGCGGCTGTGGCGCTCGATTCTCGGCTTCTTCTCCCGCTGGTGGCAGATCGAGTCGCTGTACCGGGCGAATGCCAAGTACCGGCCGATCTGGGAGCCGCGCTATCTGCTCTTCGAGAAGAGCAGCGAGCTGCCCCGGATCGGTATCGCCAACGCCCGTGCGGAGGGCTTCATCACCGCACCGAGCCTCCCAGCGCTCTTCCGTCGCCGGCATCGGCGGCCCGCCGTCCCATCGGCGCCGCCGCCGGCGCCCGCGGCGGAAGGCGACGGGAAGGGGTAGCCCTCCGCCGGGGGGCGGAGGGGGACCGCGAA
This sequence comes from Kitasatospora sp. GP30, assembly GCF_029892145.1. NCBI lineage: Bacteria > Bacillati > Actinomycetota > Actinomycetes > Kitasatosporales > Streptomycetaceae > Kitasatospora > Kitasatospora sp. GP30. Next base: position 198,007 of record NZ_JARZAH010000010.1, on the reverse strand, counting down.
GAGTGGTCCCTGAGGGGGAGCCCTTAGGGGGAGCCCGGGGGTTTGGTGCGTCCCCGATGAGGGCAGCCCCCGACCTTTGGATGTGTGCCATCCCACCTGAGGATGACGCTCGAATCGGTATGGAGAGCGATTCGGTCGTTGTTGGAACTGCCTAGGCTTGAGAACGACTCCAAGTGAGCGGAACAGGCTCGGGATCGGGCCTGATCGGGACCGTAAATTCGTGAACGGAACAGAGAGGCTGTCGTGAATCAGAAGGCCCACGCGGGGGACGTGCGGCAGGGGCGGTCGGGGCTGATCCGACGCGCCGTTGTCGCCGAGTGGGGAACCCTCTTCGGCACCGTCTGGGAGTCGGTGCGCACCAAGCGGCTCGCCGCCGTGCCACTGGCGGTCGGTGCGACGCTGCTCATCCTGCTGTTCGACATCACCCAGCAACTGCCGCACGGTCAGCGGGTGGTGAACCAGCTCGGCGAGGTCAAGGCCGGGCAGCCACTGGACCTCTCGCTGCTGCGCACTCCGCTGTCGCTCTTCGTGCCGGCGCTCGATCTGCCGGTCTGGGGCGCGCTGGTCCAGGTGCTGGTGGTCTTCGGGATCGCCGAGATCGTGCTGGGCCGCCGGGCCACCCTGGTGATCGCCTACGCCTGCACGCTGGCCGGCACCCTGTTCGCCCGGATCGGGGTCGCGCTCGGCCGCGACCACCTGCCGGGCCTGTCGCCCGCGCTCGCGCACGTGCGGGACTCCGGCCCGTCGGCCGCCGTGGTGGCGCTCATCCTCTGCGTGGCGTGGAAGACCCGGGCCTGGGTCACCGCGGTCGGGGTGTTCGTGGTGATGGCCGTCGAGGTGATCGCGATCCCCAACCTGGCCGGGATGGAGCACATCGTGGCGCTCTGCACCGCGGTGCTGCTGCTCGCCGTCGGCAAGCTGTTCGGCGGCTACTGGTCCCGAGTGCTGGACGGGGTGGGCGCGGCCCACCTGTTCGCCAAGCAGCGGACCGCCTGAATCGGCCGCCGTCGGCCGACCCATCGCCGGCCGACGGCACCGACCCGCCCGGCCGACGGCACCGACCCGCCCGGCCGGCGGCCGGTCAGTCGTGCGGCAGCGCCTGGTAGCCGCGCGGCAGCGACTGCTCGAACCAGACCACCTTGCCCACCGCCTTGCGGGCCGTGCCCCAGCGCTCGGCCAGCTGGCTCACCAGGTTGAGGCCGCGTCCCTTCTCGTCCATCGACTCGGCCGGCACCAGCGAGGGCAGGTTGTAGTTGTCGTCGCTGACCTCCACCAGCAGCTTGTCCACCCGGATCAGCTGCAGCTGCACATAGTCCCTGGCCACCCGGACCGCGTTCGTCACCAGCTCGCTGACCAGCAGCTCGGTGGTGTCGCCGAGCGCGCTCAGCCCCCAGGCGGCCAGCCGCTCGCGGACCAGCAGGCGGGCCCGGCCCACCTCGGCGGTGTCCACGGCCAGCGTCCAGGTCGCCACCTCGGTCTCCGCCACCCCGTCGAACCGGGCCACCAGCAGCGCCACGTCGTCCTTGCGGTCGTCGCTGTGCAGCCGGTCCAGCACGGTGTCGCAGGCCTCCTCCGGACTGCGCCGCGGATCGATCAGGTTGCCGCAGAGCGCGGCCAGCCCGGCTCCTATGTCGCCACCGCGCACCTCGACCAGCCCGTCGGTGCACATCACCAGCATCGAGCCGTCACTGACGTCGATCTTCTTGGCCACGAACGGCACCCCGCCGACCCCGATCGGCGCGCCGGCCGGGATCTCCAGCAGCTCGCCGGTGCCGTCCGGGTGCACCAGCACCGGCGGCACGTGGCCGGCGCTGGCCAGCTCGCAGGTGCGGTTGATCGGGTCGTAGACCGCGTAGAGGCAGGTGGCCAGGTGGTCGTCGCCGATCTTCTGGGCCAGGTTGTCCAGGTGGCGCAGAAGCTGCCCGGGCGGCAGGTCGAGCGCGGCCAGGGTCTGCATCGCGGTGCGGAACCGGCCCATCGCGGCGGCCGAGTGCAGCCCGTGCCCCATCACGTCGCCGACCACCAGCGCCACCCGGCTGCCGGGCAGCTGGATCGCGTCGAACCAGTCGCCGCCCACCTCGGCCCGGCGGTCGCCGGGCATGTAGCGGTGGGCGATCTGCACGCCGGGGATCTGCGGCGGCCGGGTCGGGATCATCGAGCGCTGCAGGGTGGTGGCCACCTTGGACTCGGCCCGGTGCAGCCGGGCGTTGTCCAGCGACAGCGCGGCCCGGGCGGCCAGCTCCAGCAGGGTGGCGGCGTCCGACTCGTCGAACGGCGCCCGGTCCGGCAGCCGCAGCAGCTTGAGGATGCCCAGCACGGTGCCGCGCGCGGACAGCGGCAGCACCAGCATCGAGCGCCCGGAGACCACCGGGACCAGGCCGGGGCCGCCGCCCAGCGCCGCCGCGTAGTCCACCGCGATGTCCGCGCCGACCACCGGGACCAGCACCGCCTGGTTCTTCTGCAGCGCCATCCCGGGCGGGGTGGAGCGCGGCATCGCCAGCAGCGCGCCCTCGTCCAGCACGTGCCCCCACTGGTCGTCGGCCCGGTGGAAGCTGCGGGCCACCCGGCGCAGCATGGTGTCGTCGTCCGGCTGCTCCTCGGGCAGTTCGGCGTCCGAGATCAGCCGGTCCAGCAGGTCCACGCAGGCGAAGTCGGCGACCCGGGGCACCAGCACCTGGCAGAGCTCGCGGGCGGTGGTGTCCAGCTCCAGGGTGGTGCCGACCTTGGAGCCGACCTCGTTCAGCAGGGTCAGCTGCTCCCCCGCCTGCCCGTTGGTCAGCAGCTGGGACAGCTGCTCGGCGCCGTCCCGGGCGTGGCCGTTGGCGCCGGTCGACGCCGCACCGCCGCGCGGGGCCGGCACGGGCGAGGCCGGGTCGGGGCGGGGCTCGCCGGCCGGGTCCGGGACCACCCGCAGGGCGGGCGAGCCGCCCGCCGCGCTGACCCGCTGCTGGGCGGTCGGGTAGCGCCGGCCCAGCCCGGCGGCCAGCGCCGCCACCCCGGCGGTCTGCGGCTCGTAGGGCACCACCGGCAGTCGCGTGCCGGCGTCCACCCAGAGGGCCGGCACCCCGGCGGCGGCCACCTGGCGCAGCAGCAGCCGCTGCCGGGTCGGGCTGATCCGCGGCAGCAGCGGGGTGAGCGGCCCCGCACCGCCCGGCGTGGCCGGGCCCAGGGTGGCCGAGATCCAGTGGAAGGCTCCCTGCCCGGCCTCGGCGGCGTAGGGCATCAGTTTCCGGCCGATCGCGATCCGCGGCCCCCGGGCCCGCAGCGGCCGGGCGTCGGCGGCCAGCACCAGCAGGCTGCGGCCGTCCGGCTCGATCAGCGGATAGGCCCACCAGAGCACCGAGCGGGCCCGGTCCTCCCGGTCGGTCACCGGCATCAGGCCGGCCCAGGCACCGGTCCTGGTCAGGTCGTCCAGGGTGTCGAAGGCGTCGCAGCGGCGGGCGGCCGGCAGCGGCGGCCCGCTGGCGATCCGCGGCTCCACGGCCGGCAGCAGCCCGCGGGCCGGCCGGTCCTGCACCGCCCCGGTGCGGTGGCCGAAGAGCTCCTCGGCCGCCCGGGTCCAGAGCGCGATCCGGCCGTCCGGGTCGATCAGCACGGCCGCCAGCCGCACCATGGCCACCACGCCGGCCGGCTGCTGCCCGGCCGCGCTCGGCTCCGCGGCGGTCGGCGTCAACGCGCCCACGGCACCGGTGAGTTCGCTGGGGGTGTCCACTGTGGAGTTCGGGTCATCCGCCATGGGGTTGCTATCGCTCCCGCCTGTCCAAGCCGCGCTGGGGCCGCCACCTGTGCGGCTGTCAGGTCTCCGCGTCGCTGTTGCCGCTCCCAGCGAAGCATGGACGGACCGGAGACCGGTGCCGAAACCGCCAGATTGCTCAGTATCAGTTGCGTGTCACCCAGCGTGCGCCGTCTCGCACGGTCTGTCCATCAATTCCTGACCTGAAATCGCTGTACTCGGCGCCCCGCGCGCCCCCGGGTAGGCTCGGCCGGGTGGATGAGCGAGGCGACGTGAGCAAGCAGAGCGACGTAATCGCCGAGGGTGCGCGTGGGCGGCTGCCCTCGTCGAGCTGTGCGAGGTGGGCGGCGTGAGCGAGCGCTGGGGGTCCCCCCGGCCGGAGGCTGGGGGAGAGGTCACCGTGGAGAGGTGCGCATGGGCGAATGCCCCCGCCGAGTTCTGCGAGGTGGGCGCATGAGCACCCCTGTGCAGTGGTTCGACCCCGAGTTGGCGCTCCTGGAGGAGCGGGTCGCGGCCACCGAGCTGGCCTGGCTGACCCTGGACGTGGACGTGGCCACGCTGCGGGTGGAGATCGACAACTTCGCGTTGATCCACCATGAGCGACTGGGCCCGCTCTACGCCCGGCTGGACGAGTTGGAGGCGCTGGTCGCCGAGGCGAGGGCGGCCCGCACCGGCGACCCGGAGGACGTCCGCCGGGCGGCCGAGGCGCGCCAGGTGGTGGCCGAGCTGCCCGACCTGGACGCGCTGTTCGCCGACATCCGGGAGGCCGAGGCGGCCCGGTCCGAGCAGCGCCCGCCGAGCGAGCCGCAGGTCTCGGAGCCGCCCCGCCGGGTCCGTCCCGACAAGGAGGCGCAGCGGCTCTACCGGGAGCTTGCCCGCGCCGCCCATCCCGACCTGACCACCGAGCCGGCCGAGCAGCAGCGCCGCTCGGAGTTCATCGCGCGGGCCAACGAGGCCTACGGCCGCGGCGACACCGCGGGGCTGCGGGCGCTCGCCGAGGAGTGGTCGACGGCGCCCGAGGCGGCCCCGCACCCGCAGGCCCCGGAGCGCGGCCAGTGGCTGCGCCAGCGCCTGGAGTGGCTGAGCGCCCGGATCGGTGAACTGGCCGCCGAGCAGGTGCGGTTGGAGTCCAGCCCGATGGGTTCGCTGCTGGCGCTGGCCCCGGGCGAGCCGGAGCAGCTGCTCACCGAACTGGCCGACCAGCTGCTGGCCACCGCCGCCGAACGGCAGCGCGAGCTGGAGCAGTTGCTCGGCGCAGCCTCCCCGGCCGGCGGTCACGCCAGGCACAATGGGCCCTCCTCCTGCCTTCGGTCAGGGGGACCCCGATCGGCGCACCAGCCACCGTCACCACAGGAGACTTCGAGCATGTTCCAGCAGATCCCCACCGTTCTGGTCGAGACCGTTCCCGCCGGTGCGGCGCTGATCGACGTGCGTGAGCAGGACGAGTGGGACGCCGGGCACGCCGAGGGTGCGCTGCACCTGCCGATGAGCCAGTTCACCGCCCGGCTCGACGAGCTGCCGGACGGTCCGCTGTACGTGGTGTGCCGGGTCGGCGGCCGCTCGGCCCAGGTGGTGCAGTACTTGGTGGCGCAGGGCCGGGAGGCGTTCAACGTGGACGGCGGGATGTTCGCCTGGGAGCAGGCGGGGCGCCCGCTGGTGTCCGGCTCGGGCGACCAGGCGTACGTGCTCTGACCGGCCCGCGCGGGCCGCAGCCGACCAGACCGGAGGGGGAGTAGTCCATGGGGGAGCAGAGCGAGGCGGCTGAGCCGGAGCCGGAGCCGAGCGCTGAACCCGATCCCGATGCGGCGCCCGGGGTCGGGCCGCGGGTCTGGTCGCTGCCCGCGCTGGTGGTGCTGTCCGCCGCCGGGGTGGCGCTGCTGTCGGCCACCGCGGTGCTGCTGGGCGCGCTGCTGCTCAGCAACGCGCCGCCGAACTCGCTCTCGCAGCGCTACCAGAACCAGCTGAACGGGCTGGTCTATCCGGAGTTCGAGCAGAATTGGCGGCTGTTCGCGCCGGATCCGCTGCAGAACAACATCAATGTGCAGGTCCGGGCCCGCAGCGCGGTCGGCGACGGCGGCTGGGTCGACCTGACGGCGCAGGACATCGCCGCGATCCGCGGCAACCCGTTCCCCAGCCACGCCGAGCAGAACGAGCTGCGCCGGGCCTGGGACTTCTACGACACCACCCACGACGACCGGGACATGCCGACCGCCGGGGTGCGCAGCTCGCTGGCCGACGACTACCTCAAGCGGATAGCGCTGCAGCGGCTCGGCCGGACCTCGGGCGGGGCGCCGATCACCGGCATCGAGCTGCGGGCCGACACCGTGGCGGTGGCCCCGCCGCCGTGGTCCACCGACCGGCCGGCCGCCACCGGGCCGCAGCTGCGCGAGCTGCCCTGGTGGTCGGTGTCCGACCAGGATTACGCGGGGTTGTGATGAGCAGTCAGGAAACCGGTCGCCAGGACACCGGCCGTGCCGGGGGCGACCGCCAGGAGCTGCTGTCCGGCATCCCGCGCCAGCCCGGTCCGGTCGAGCCCACCGGCGCCGCCGCGCCGCCGCTGTCCGCGGCGGCCCGGCCCGGGGTGGCCGGGCAGTTCGGCACGGCCGCGGCGGCCGCCTTCGCCGCCTTCACCGGCCGCCCGATGGCCCGCTACCAGGCGGCCGTGGTGCGGATCGGCTTCGCCCTGGTGGTCCTGCTCCAGCTGCTGCGCGAGTGGCCCAGGCGCCGCGAGCTGTACGGCGACCGGTCGCCCTGGAGCCTCGATCTGGCCCGCCGGCTGGGGCAGCAGACCCATGCCTTCTCGGTGCTGGAGTGGCAGGACGGCCGCTGGTGGTTCGAGGGCTGCTACGCGCTGACCCTGCTGGCCGCGGTGCTGCTGCTGCTCGGCTGGCGCACCAGGTTCAGCTCGGTCGCCTTCCTGGTCGGGGTGCTGTCGGTGCAGAACCGCAGCGTGCTGGTCGGCGACGGCGGCGACAACCTGGTCCATCTGATGGCGATCTACCTGGCCTTCACCCGGTGCGCCGAGGTCTGGTCGCTGGATGCCCGCCGCCGGGCCCGGGGGGTCGGCCCGGGGGTGTCCGGGCCGGCGTTGTGGGTGCTGGCGGCGGGTCTGCTGGGCTGGGCGCAGCTGGCCGGCTGGATCTCCTGGTCGGCGGCGGGCGGCTGGGCCGGCCCCGGGTGGGCCGCGCTGTTCTGGACGCTCTGGGCGGTGGCCGGGATCTGGTGGGCCGTCAACCGGTGGCGGCCGGCCGGCGAGGCCCGGGCCCTGCTGGACGCGCTCGGCAGCATGGTGCACCACTGCGCGATGTTCATGATCAGCGCCCAGGTGGTGCTGGTCTACGCGACGGCCGGCCTCTACAAGGTGCAGGGCTCGCGCTGGCAGGACGGCACCGCGCTCTACTACCCGCTGCACCTGGACTACTTCACGCCCTGGCCCGGGCTGTCGGCGCTGCTCGGCTCCAGCGCGCTGCTGGTCTTCCTGCTTTCCTACGGCACCGTGCTGCTGCAGGTGGCGTTCCCGTTCACGCTGGTGAACCGCAGGCTGAAGAACGTGCTGCTGGCGGTGATGGTCGTGGAGCACCTGGGGATCGCCGTGCTGCTCGGCCTGCCGCTCTTCTCGGTGGCGATGATCGCGGCGGACGCGGTCTTCCTGCCCACCGGGCTGCTGCTCTGGTTGGGCCGAAAGGCGGGTGAGTGGTGGCCGGGCAGCCGGCCACACGCCGCCTAGACTGTCCGTTATGCCCTGGCTTGATGCCCTTCGTCATACCAGCCGGGCCGCGCTGGAGGTCGAGCGGCAGTTCAACGAGCCCAAGCGGGCGGCTCGCGGGGCGTTCGCGGTGGCGTTGCTGATCTTCCCGCTGCTGGCGGCCAGCGGGCCCCGGCCGGCCACCTCGGCCGCGATGGGCGGCTTCATCGCCGGGATCGCCACCTTCCAGCGCAGCTTCCGGCCGCGTCCCGCGCTGGCCCTGACCGCCGGGATCGGACTGGGCGTCAGCACCTTCCTGGGCTATCTGGCGGTAGGGGTGACCGGGCTGTTCCTGCTCCTGCTGGCCGTCTGGTCGTTCGCCGCCGGGCTGGCGTGGTCGATGGGCCCGACCGCCGGGGTGCTGGCCGCGAACACCGTCACGGTGATGCTGGTGGTGGTCCAGCTGCCGGTCAGCGTGTCGACCGCGGTCGGCCATGCCCTGCTCTGCTCGCTCGGCGGCGCGGTGCAGGCCCTGGTGATCATCGTGCTGCCGCTGCGCAGCTGGGGCGCCCACCGGGACGCGCTGGCCGACGCCTACGCCGAGCTGGCCCACTTCGCCCGTCGGCTGCGGCACGACCCCCGGGCCACCCTCGATCCGGAGCCGCTGATGGAGGCCCGGCACGCCGAGGCCCTGACACCCTGGCAGGAGCGCCGCCGGCCACCGGAGCTGCCCGGCCTGCGGGGCATCGCCGAGCGGATCCGGCCGACCCTGGCGGCGATCGCCGAGGTGGAGTTCGGCCGGGTCATCGAGCCGCTGGAGCCTCCCCCGGCCTTCGGCCGGGAGGTGTCCCCACAGCCGAGCGACCTGCCGGAGGACCCCGAACTGGCCGAGGTGGAGGCCCGGCTGTCGGCCGCGGCCGAGGCGGAGAACGAGGCCGAGTACGACCGCTCCCGCGAGGTGCTGGCCGGCGCCGCGCAGATGCTGGACGCGCTGGCCCGGGCGATCCGCACCGGCGACCCGGTCGCCTATCCCAGGTCGGCCCCCGCCACGCTGGCCCCCTCCGGCCGGCAGGCGCTGCGCGGCCCCGCGCTGCGCGCCGCCCGCCTGATGACCACCCTGCTCGGCCGGGCCGCCGACGAGCTGGAGCGCAGCCGGGAGACCCCGCTGACCGGACCGGTGGCCGGCCACGACGGGGTGCTGCGGCGGCCGGGGGTGGCCCGGATGGTGCCGGTGGCGATCCGCACCGGCTGGCGGCAGATCCAACTCGGCACCCCGGTGCTGCACCACGCGGTTCGGCTGTCCGGCGTGGTCACCACCGCCTACCTGCTGGCCAAGCTGACCGGGCTGCACCACAGCTACTGGGCGGCGATGACCGCCGCCATGGTGATCCGCCCGGACTTCCGCCAGACCTACAGCCGCGGCATGGCCCGCGTCCTGGGAACCCTCACCGGCGTGGTGGTGGCCACCGCGGTGGTGGAGCTGGCCCACCCCAACCAGTGGGTCTCCTGCGCCCTGGCGGTGCTCTTCATGAGCTTCGCCTACCTCCTGCTGCGCACCGGCTATGCGGTGATCACCACCTTCGTCTCCGGCTACGTGGTCTTCCTGCTCAGCCTGGAGCCGGGCAGTGCGTTCGCGAACGCCTGGGAGCGGGTGCTGATGACGCTGCTCGGCGGCGCGGTGGCACTGGTCGCCTACGCGCTCTTCCCGACCTGGGAGACGGTGCGGCTGCCGGAGCGCACCGCCGAGTGGATCGCGGCGGTGGGCCGGTACGCGGGGGCGGTGCTGGCCGGCTACGGCGACCCGGCCGGCCGGGACCCGCGCACCGTGCGGGCCGCCCTGCTGGCCACCCGGGAGGCCCGGGCGGAGTTCCTGCAGGCCCGGGAGCGGGCCGCCGCCGAGCCGGTGGCGCTGGCCGACCGGCATCCCCAGCTGACCCGCAAGCAGCTGGGCCGGGCCCGCGAGGCGCTCGGCTACCTCTCCCGGGTGGCGCTGCTGATGGAGGCCCACCTGCCGGGAGCGGCAGCCGAACCGGTGCCGGGGGCGGCCGAGTTCGGCGCGCTGCTGACCGAGGCCACGGCCGCCGCCGGGGCCGCCGTGCTGACCGGCACTTCGGTGGACTTCACGCCGCTGCGGGCCGCCTACCAGGAGTGGGAGGACGCCGAGATGCCGGCCACCGACCTGGAGTTGGAGTACAGCCACCGCGGCACCAGCGAGCAGCAGGACGTGGTCCGCTCGGGCTGCCGGCTGCTGCTGGCTGCCCTCGGCGAGTTGGAGCGGGCGCTGCAGCCGCGCAGCTGAGCCGGCGGACCGTCAGGACGACCGGGTGTGGGACATCCAGTGGAACAGCCCCATGCCGACCGAGGTCGCCAGGTTGAAACTGGAGACCTGGGGGCGCATCGGAATCGCCAGCAGGCCGTCCGCCCCGGCCCGCAGCTCCTCGGAGACGCCGTGCCGCTCCGAGCCGAACACCAGCAGCGCGTCGTCGGGCAGCACCACCGAGCGGATGTCGTCGCCCTCGGGGTCGAGCACGAAGCGCGGGCCGGCCGGCAGCCGGTCGGCGGGCAGCCGGGCCACGTTGGTGGCGAAGTGCAGTCCGGCGCCGGCCCTGACCACGCCCGGGTGCCAGGGGTCCACGTCGCCGGTGGTGACCACCCCGGTGGCGCCGAAGCCGGCCGCCAGCCGGACCACGGCGCCGATGTTGCCGAGGTTGCGCGGGTTGTCGAGCACCACCACCGGGGCGCGGCGCGGCAGCGCGGCCAGCCGGTCCAGCACGGCGTCCAGGTCGGGCCGGACGGCGAGCGCGGCCACCCCGGTCGGGTGCGGCCGGGGCACCAGCTCGCGCAGTACGGCGGGCGGCACCGCGGTGGCGGCCGCCAGGATCCGCTCGGCCACGTCCGGCGCCAGCTTCTCGGCGAGCACGGCCAGCCCGGCGGCGTCGGCGGTGAGCACCTGGCGGACCTCGCCGCCGAACCGCAGGGTGTGCTTCAGCGCGTGGAAGCCGTCGATCAGCAGGCTCTCCGGCCGCTCGGCCGCCGCCCGCCAGCGGCGCACGGCGAGGTCGGGGTCCTGAGGACTGGTCATGCCTGCATCGTCGGTCATGCCGAGAACTCTCGCATGACGCCGGCGCGGGGCCTCAGTAGTACTGGCGCATCAGCTCGGTCGCCCACTCGGGCTGCGCGGTGTCGCCCAGCGGGCCGAACTCGGCCATCCAGGGCTTGAGGTCCAGCACCGGGGTGCCGGCCACCGCGTCCAGCCCCTGGACGTGCACCTGCAGGCCGTCCACCCTCAGCAGGCGGCAGCGGGAGACGCCCAGCCGGTTGGGCCGGTTCTTGCCGCGCTGGGCGAAGATGCCGACCTCGGGCCAGTCCGGGTTGCCGCGCGGCCGGCGGGCGGTGGTCTCGATCTTCTCCGGTGCCACCTTGTGGAAGTGGAAGACCACCTCCAGGTGCGTGAAGGCGTCCAGACCGCGCAGCGCCTCCTCGGTGTACCGGTCGCCGTCCAGCTCGATCACGGCGGCCACCCGGCCCCAGTCGTCGTCCTCCACCTCGGTGCGACCGCCGACCACGGTGCCGATCGGCTCCAGCTCCACCAGGCTCATCGTTCCCCCTGCGCCTCGTCGTTGCCGACGATCATGCCGCATCCGTTCCGCCCGCGTCAGTCCCACTCCCAGCGGATCCCGGTCTGGCCGGGCTGCTGGTCGGTGACCAGGGCGTGCACGCTGGCCGAGGCGCCGATCCAGAGCCGCTCGCGCACCCGGTCCTGGTCGTCGCCGCCGTCCCGCTCGTAGCGCTCGCAGTGCGCCGGCAGCGCGGCCGGATCGAAGTGCACCTGGAGCACGAACTCCCGCACCGGAACGGCGAATTTGCGCCCGTACAGCTGGGTCGGCTCGGACGGCGGCAGCTCCACCTCGTACTCGAAGACCGCCGCGTCGCCCAGCCCCAGCGGCCGGTCCAGCAGCAGCTCGGCGACCAGCAGCCCGATCCCCGGGCGGCGCCGCACCCGGCCGAGCCGGGCGTGCCGCACCGCGGTGATCTCCGGGCAGCCGGCCGCGTTGGCGTCGGCTTGGTGCACCACCAGGCAGCGGGTCACCTCGGACACGGTGGCCCGCACCACCTGGCGGGTGCGCAGCAGTTGACCCTGCCGACGGGCGCTGACGTAGTAGGAGTCGTGGACGCTGAGCCGCTCCAACTCGCTGATCGGTGGGGCGTCCAGCTCCTCGAAGACTTCGGCGACCTGCTGCTCCTCGGGCCAGACCGCGGAGACCGGCAGGCTGTCCGGGGCCTGCTGGGCGACCCAGCGGCCGCGCGGCCGGGGCGGGCCGAGCAGGCTGGACAGCGCGGTGGTCTCCAGGCCGAGCAGTTCCTCCAGCAGGCCGACCGCACGGACCGAGGCGGCGCGCTCCGGCTGGCTGCGCCCGCGCCGCCAGTAACTGAGCGTCGTGACGCTGACCCTGACGCCCTGATGGGCCAGTTCGGTGCGGATCCGGTCAAGGCTCAGCCCGCTGGCCTCGATGGCGCTGTGCAGCGTCTGGGCGAAATTGCCGCCCGCCGCCGGCACGGCCGGGCAGGCCGCGGCGACCGGCCGCAGGTCGACCTGCGGAACCGACTGGCCGCGCAGCAGCACCGAGGCCGTCTGCCGCTGTTCCACCAGACGGAGATGCCCGGAGTTCTGCTGGTATTGCGAGCCCATGCGAATAACCTTCCCCACCAGCCGCCCCGTTGCCCGGAGATTACGCGGCGGGACCGGCCCGATGGCGTTGTGGGGACACCACCGAGCTGAAGGAACCTTACGCAGGCACCAGAGGTTACGTCATCTGCGGGCCCCTATGACAGTGGTCACGACAAATTAACTTCACGTTGTTTACCGGCATCTCCAAAGGCCGGAAACAAGAATGCAACAAACCCGCTGTTTCCGGGCATTGCCCGGAAACAGCGGGTTGTCTCACTCCCTGGGATTATTCGGCAAATCGGTATCTGCGCGCTACCAGGTGATGACGGTTTGTTGTCAGCCGACGTTCAGGTTCGCGTCGTCGATGACGAAGCTGGTCTGGTTGCTGGAGTCCTCGGTGCCGGTGAACTGCAGGGTGACGGTCTGGCCGGCGTAGGCGGACAGGTCGACGGTCTGCTGGACGTAGCCGTTGGCGGCGTCCACGTTGGACCAGGTCTTCAGCGTGGTGCCGTTGGCGGCCAGGGTCAACGTGTCGTACGCGGTGCTGCCGGTCTCGGCGGTGTCGACGTGCAGCCAGAAGGTGAAGGTGCCCTTGCAGTTGGCGGGGACGGTGACCTTCTGCGACAGGGTGTCGGTGTGGGTGGTGCCGTAGCCGTCCAGCCAGGCGTACCAGCTGCCGCTGTGGGCGGCCTCACCGGTGCTGTTGGTGATGACGCCGGAGGAGGCGGTCCACGGCGAGGCGGTGCCGGACTCGAAGCCGCTGTTGCCGATCAGCTGACCCGGGGTGCAGCTGGAGGCCGTGGCGACCGTGAAGGTGAAGCCGGCGGCCGCGGTGGCGCCGGTGGAGTCGGTGGCGGTGACCGTGACGGTGCTGGTGCCCGCGGCGGTCGGGGTGCCGCTGATCAGGCCCGAGGAGCTGATCGACAGGCCGGCCGGCAGGCCGGTGGCCGAGTAGCTCAGGGACTGGCCGCTGGCCGAGTCGGTGCCCTTGACCTGGAGCGAGACGGCGGTGCCGACGGTGCCGGTCTGGTTGCCCGGGTTGGTCACGGTCACGGTGTTGCCGCCGGTGCTCGAGCCCGAGCCGCCCAGCAGTGCGGTGGTCAGCGCGTCGGCGACCGGGGAGCCCCAGCCGGTGACCTGGTCGTAGCCGGTCTTGGCCGAGAAGTCCTGGTTGGCACCGGTGGTGACGTCGTGGAAGGCGGTGTCGTACGCCGAGGAGTTGGCGACCTGGTAGAGCGCCGGGTTGGCCTGGCCGAGGTTGGCCTTGCCGGCCGCCTTGGCCTTCTGGTTGAAGAGCGCGGTGTAGCCGGACCAGAGCGGGGCCGCGGCGCTGGTGCCGCCGTAGACCTGCCAGCCCGGGGCGGACGTGCCCTGGGTGTAGATGGCGAAGCCGCTGTTCGGGTCGGCGTTGGAGGAGACGTCCGGCACGGTGCGCATGGTGCCGCTGACGCCGGTGCCGGTCTGCCAGGACGGCTTGCCGAACTGGGTGGAGACGCCGCCGCCGGCGGTGCTCCAGGCGCTCTCCGAGCCGTAGTTGGTGCCGGACAGCTGCAGGTTGGTGCCGCCGACGCCGGTCACGTACGGGTCCGAGGCCGGGTAGTCGACCGCCTTGACGCCCGCACCGCTGGTCGAGCGGGTGCAGTCGCGCGAGCCGTCGTCACCGGAGGCGGAGTAGGCCGAGATGCCCTGGGCGGCGGCCTGCTTGAAGGAGTTGGAGACCGTGGTCATCACCGAGGCGGTGGTGTCCGGCTCGCAGGAGCCCCAGGATATGGAGATCACCGAGGCCTGGTTGTCCGCCACGATCTTGGCGGCCATGTCGATCTCGCCCTGGTCGTTGTTGGGGGCCTCGTAGATCAGCTGGGTGGCCTTGGGGGCGACACCGCGGACGATCTCCGAGTCCAGCTCGACCTCGCCCTGGCCCTGGCCGGGGGCGCTGTCGTAGTTCTGGCCGTCCACCGGGACGGTGGTGACGGCGGGGCCGGTCAGGCCGTACTGGCTGTCGTAGGTGGTGAGGTTGGACGACTTGTAGCCGTCGAACTCCCAGAGCGCGACCTTGACGCCGGTGCCGTCGGCGCCGACCTTGTTCAGGTTGTAGGCGCCGTCGTACTGGCCCGGGCCGTAGCCGCTCGGGGCGGTGTTGGGGGCCGCGTTGCCGGGCTTGGCCAGGCTCGGGGTGCGCACCGTGTGGTTGGACAGGCCGCCCACGCCGGCCACCAGCGAGGCGACGTCGGCCGGCAGCGAGGCGGCGCCGTCGTTGGCGAAGAACTTCTTCTGCTGGTGGGCGTCGAAGTAGGCGCTCTCGTGGGTGCCGAAGGCCGCGGACATCTGGGACGCGGTGCCCTTGGCGTCGATCACCTGGCGGTTGGCCGAGACCGTGGCGGTCAGGCCGTGCGACGCCAGGTACTTGACCACGTGGTCGATGTCGGCCTGGGTGGGCGCGTACCGGTCGGCGAACTGCTGCGGGGTCAGGTAGTGGCCGTACTGCGGCGACTTGGGGTTGGAGACCTGCGCCAGGAAGGCGTCCAGGTCCGCGCTGTTGCGCAGCTTCAGGCCGACGGCGACGGTGAGCTGCTGGGTCGCGGGGACGTCGCCCTGCTTCTGCGAGTGGGCCACCGCCGGGGCGACGGTGTCGGGCAGTGCCACCCGCGGGGCCGCGGCATTGGGGGTGGCGGCCTGGGCGCTGCTGATGCCCAGCGAAGCGACCGAGAGCGGCAGCAGGGCTATCGCGGCGGCGAGGGCGAGGGGGCGGGGACGCACGGGCTCCTCCTCCAGCCGACGCGCGCAGGCGTCGGCAGACGTTCTTACGTGTGGGGTCGAAAACGCTTCTGATGAAGATCCCAGAAGTTCCCTGGGAGTTGAGCAATGATCAGGTAATGAACTGACAAATAACAGTCAAGTGTGGAAACCAGCAAATTCAACCGAGTGAAGCAATTTCCATACAGTGAATAGGATTGGTATAGACAAGCGAAGTGCCGGCGCCGCGCGGGAGCCGGTAGTTCGGGAGCGTTCCGACGGCGCTTCGCCGGTCGGTTATTCCTCCGCCGCCAGCGGGCCCAAGGGGCGCACCGGGCAGCCGGCCCCCGCGCTCGGGAAGGTGCCGAGCTCGGGGATCCGGAAGCCGGCCCGGTAGCTCCTGATCTCCGGGTTCTGCCGGGCCCAGTGCGGCCGGCGGCGCGGCGGCAGGGCCCGCACCACGCGGGCCCGCAGCCGCAGCGCGCTGGAGACCAGCGAGACGGTCAGCGGGGCCGGGTCCGGATACCGGAAGGCCCGGCGCAGCGGCTCGTCGAGCAGCGCCCGACTGGCCGCCCTGACCGCCGGCCGCAGCGGTGCCGGGTACCAGGAGGCCATCAGCCCCAGCGTGGCGTCGGAGACCCGGCGGGCCCCCTCGTCCCAGCCGAAGTGCTCGGCCTCATAGGCGTCCAGGCACTCCTCGAACTCCTGGTGGGTGCGCGGGACGTCCTGGATGCCCATCAGCTCGCCGAGCCGCCGGTAGTAGGCGGCGGTGGCCCGCAGTTCGTGTTCGCTGAGGCGCCGCCAGCCGTACTCGGCGATCCACCGCTCGGGCACCACCACGAAGGTGCAGAGCACGTAGCGCATGTCCTCGTTGCTGATGTCGTAGCGCTGGTGCATCTGGTTGATCCGGCGGATCGCCATCCGGCCGCGCTCGCTGTCGAAGCCGTGCTCCACCACCGCGCCCAGCAGCAGCGAGGTGTCGTCGTAGCGCTTCTGGGACCGCTTGGTCAGCTCGGCCGTCCGGTCCAGCAGCCGCCCGATGCTCGGCACCGCGTAGGTGCGGTAGAGCGCCAGCTCCAGGGCCCTGGTGTGGTCCCACGGGAACTCGTAGGCCGAGGAGAGCCGGTAGATCTCCAGGCAGTCCCGCTCCGGGTCGAGACGGCGGATCTGGCGCAGGCGGTCGAAGCGCTTCATAGCGACGTATCGTCGCACAGCAGTCGAACTGAGCAGCGGTCAGCTCACTCCCCGGCGGGCTCGCCCACCCACCGCTCCAGGGCCCGGCGCAGCTCCTCCCGGCTGGGGTCGGACGCCGCCCAGGCCGCGTAGCCGTCCGGGCGCACCAGCAGCACGGTGGCCCGCAGCTTGCCGTGCGGGTCGGCGGGGGCCGCGTGCACCAGCCGCCCCCGCCAGGGCGCCGTGACCTCCTGCTCCAGCCCGCTGAAGACCGAGCCGGGTGCCCGCTCGTCGGTGCTCACCAGCACGAACTTCCCAGCCCGCAACGCCTCGTAGAGTCGGCCCGGGGCGTCCGGGGCGTCCTGGGCCAGCCGCAGGTCCGGCACCCGCTTGCCGGCCAGCGGGTGCGAGCCCGGCTCGGCGCGGTAGTGGATCCCGATCCCGGAGACCAGCCGCGCCCCGCGCGTCACCAGTGGGTTGACCACCCCGCCCATCCCGCCGACCATCGAGCGCACCGCCCGCATCGGGGTGGACTGCGCCAGCGCCATCCGGATCAGCCCGCCGGACAGCCGCAGCACCAGCTTGCCGACCGGGTGCCGCTCGTCCTGGTAGCTGTCCAACAGGCTCTCCGGCGCCTGACCCCGGACCACCGCCGCCAGCTTCCAGCTGAGGTTGGCGGCGTCCTGCAGGCCGGTGTTCATGCCCTGCCCGCCCGCCGGGGAGTGGCAGTGCGCGGCATCCCCGGCCAGCAGTACCCGGCCGTCCCGGTAGCGCGGCGCCTGCCGCTCGTCGCTGTGGAACCGGGACATCCAGCGGGCGTCGTGCAGCCCGTAGTCCTCGCCCAGCGCCCGACGGGTCAGCTCGGCCAGGTCGGCCAGCTCCACCGGTGCGTCGTCCGGCAGTTGGTGGTGGCGGTCCCAGGCGATCACCCGGTACCAGCCGTCCCCGAACGGCACCACGAAGGCGAAGCCGTCGCCGGTGGCGCCGACCGACAGCAGCTCGCTCGGCGCCCGCTCCAGCCGAACGTCCGCCAGCACCACCGAGTTGACCACCGACTCGCCGGGGAACGGGATGCCGGCCAGCTCGCGCACCGAACTGCGCACCCCGTCGGCGCCCACCACGTAGCGGGCGCGGTGGCTCACCGGCCCGTCGGCGGTCTGCGCCTGCAGCGTCACCCCGTCGGCGTCCTGCCGCAGACCGGTCACCCGGTGGTCCCGCAGCAGCACCGCGCCGGCCTTCAATGCCCGCTCCTGGAGCAGCCGTTCGGTGTGCGACTGGGGGGTGATCAGCACGAACGGGAACCGGCTGGGCAACTGCCCGAGGTCCAGCTCCAGGCTGTTGAACAGCCGCAGCCGGCTGACCGGGGTGCCGGTGGCGATCAGCTCATCGGCCAGGCCCCGGGCGTCCAACTGCTCCAGGGAGCGGGCGTGCACGGCGAACGCCCGGGTCAGGTTGGACTCGGCGGCGCGCTTCTCCAGCACCACCACCTTGACCCCGGCGGCCGCCAGATCCCCGGCCAGCAGCAGCCCGGTCGGCCCGGCACCGACCACCGTGACCTCCGACTCCGTCACCGTACTGGTCATGCGATCTCCCCGAGTGTCGAAAGGCAAGCTGCGGCGAGCCGTTCCCGGCCCGCTCTCAGCTTGCCACCCTCGCGGGCCGGTTGTCCGTGGCTGCGGCACGGCGGGTACCGGCGCCGTCAGCCCCGGTAGGGCGGGGTGATGCCCCAGTCCCAGCGCGGCATCGGCGTTTCCGGCAGCGGGGGCGGGGTCGGGCCCGAGTAGAGCAAGGCCATCCGGGTGCCCCACTCCAGGTAGTAGGCGAGGACGGCGCGGAACTCGGGGTCGGCAGGCAGTTCCACCTCGTCGGCGGTGTCCAGCAGCAGTGCGACCCACCGGCGCCGCTGCTGCTCGGTGATGCCGCGGCCCAGGTGGCGGGCCGCCATGTGACGGTGGCCGCCGCGCTCGGTGCTGTAGCGGGCCGGACCGCCGAACACCTCCCCCAGCCAGGCCGCGACCCGCAGCGCGTGGTCGGGCTCCTTGTCGGCGAAGACCGGTGCCAGCAGCGGGTCTTCGTCCACCCGCTGGTAGAACCTGGTGAAGAGCCGCTCCATCGCGGGCTGCCCGCCGGCCCATTCGTAGAGCGTCGGGGTCGAGCCCCCACGGCCGGCCACCGGGGTCGCCTCGTAGTGCCGCATCTCCTCGATGTCCTGGACGTACGAGCGGATCTGCGCGAAGAACGCCGCGAAGTGCTCGCCCTTGCGGAAGCCTTGGAGGTGGTCCTCGGCGGAGGTCCAGCGGATCCGCAGGATGTAGTCCTGGGGGTCCTCGGTGCAGCGGGTCAGCTCGTAGTCCACGCACTGCTCGGCCTGTTGCAGGGCGTTGGCGGCCCGCTGGTAGGCCTGCTCGAAGGCCTCGCGGCGGGCGTCGTCGATGCGGTAGCGGATGTACTCGACAATCATGGGGCGACTCAAGCGCAGCGCGGCGCTGTGACGGGAACCGACATGGCGGTAAGTAACCGGAACGGGGGACCCGATGGCGCGTCGGCGCCTGATGCGCCCGTATCACTGGGGCTGGGCCAGCTTCTTGACCGTGAAGTGGTAGTCGCGGCGGATCCGGCCGTTCTCGTCCAGCTGCAGGACGGCCCGGGCCGCCCAGGCGACCTCGCCGCCCGCCTCCAGCTGGATGGTGAAGACCACGCAGTCGTGGTGGCCGCGGGCGTCGTCGGCCGCGGTGACGGCGAAGGTGCCGGCGAACTGCTCGTAGGTGCCGGCGACCCTCCGGCCCAGCTCGGCGAGGCCGCTGAACTCGGCGCCCTGATCGGCCAGGTGGACCGCGTCGGGGGCCCAGAGCTCGGCGACGGCGGCGGTGCGGCGGGCGGCGTCGGGCTCGGTCCAGACGGCCAGGTAGCGGGCCACCAGGTCGGCGATCTCGGCCTCGGTGAGCTCCAGGTCGAGCGGGGAGGTGGTCACGGGTGCTCCTCGGGTAGCGGCGATTCGGTGGGACCAGGCTCGGGGCTGTGGTGGTGGGAGGGGCAAGGGGCATCGGCCGGGGAAACCCTCCCCCCAGGGGAGACCCGCAGAATGGGGCCATGGCGAGCTACCTCTCGATCGGTGACTTCTCCCGGGCCACCCACCTGACCGTCAAAACCCTGCGCCACTACCACCAGTTAGGCCTGCTGGAGCCGGCCGCCGTGGACCCGGTGACGGGCTACCGGCGGTACGAGGTGGAGCAGATCGGCGCGGCGCAGGTGATCCGGCGGCTGCGGGACCTGGACATGCCGCTGGAGGAGATCCAGGCGCTGCTGGCGGCGCCGGACCTGGCGTCCCGCAATGGCCGGCTGACCGCTCATCTGGCCCGGATGGAAGCCGAGTTGGCCCGCACCCAGGGCGCCGTCGAGGCCCTGCGGAACCTGCTCGCGCCCGCCACCGAGGTCGAGTTGGAGCTGCGCGGCGTGCCCGAGACCCCGGTGCTGGCGATCACCGAGACGGTCGCCGCCGCCGACGCCTGCCTCTGGCTCCAGGGCGCCCTGGGGGAGCTCTACGGCCTGCTGGCCGCCCAGGGCGCGACGCCGGACGGCCCACCCGGCGGGGTCTACGGCGACGACTTCTTCGCCGAGCACCGCGGCACCGTCACCGTCTACGTGCCGTGCGCGGCCCCCGTCCGCCCCCTGGGCCGCGCCACGGCCACCGCCCTGCCCGCGGTCGACCTGGCCGTCATCGTCCACGCCGGCCCCGCCGTCGACACCGCCCAGACGTACGGCCTGCTGGCCGCCCACGTCGCCCGCCACGCCCTGCCGGTCGACGGCCCGATCCGCGAGCACTACCTGGTCGGCCCCCGCGACACCCCGGACAGCGGCCGCTGGCGCACGGAGATCGGCTGGCCGGTGTTCCGCGCGGGGGCGGGGTGAGGGGGGTGGGCCGGCTGAACCTCGATCGGGTGAACGGCGTGGACGGCGACTTAGTTCTGAACTACCTTTGAAGTATGAGTCTGGCCCAAGCCACCTTTTCCGAGCTCCTCCAGAAGCCGAAGGACACCGTCGCCAAGATGGACCGGGCGCCCAGGCACGGCATCCGGCTCACCCGGCGCGGCGATGAGGACCTCTACTTGACCACCGCCGCCAGGGCCGAACAGGCCGTTGAGATCGTCGACTCCACGACCCGGATGTTCGTCGCCCTGATGCGCAGCGAGCCGAAGGTGGTCGAGCTGCTCACCAAGGTCTTCCCGGAGGCTTTCCCATGGGTCCGCTTCCTGCCGGCTGAGGCGGTGCGAGAGTTCCTCGTCGAACTGGTCGATACCGCCAAGGCCAGCACGGCGCTGGGGATGATCGACCCCATCGCGACCGTGATAGCGGCCTGGAAGCACACGGCCGAGGCGTATTCGGACTCCGAGCTGTTCGCCGCGCTCACCACCGACACCGGGGAAGACTACGGACCGGTGTCTCCTCCTGGGATGGCAGACGAGTGACGACGAAGCGGGGGGCGGGTGGCTCCGCCTCCCGGCGACGGCGAGTTCGACGTGCGAGCCGCCAGTGCCGAAGCTGGGAAGGGCTGGGACGACCTGTGTCAGCAGGCCCGCAGCAATGCGCTCGCGGCCTGGAAGACGATGCGGACCAATCCGAGTCCGGTGGTGCAGACGCCGCGCCACAGTCGACTGAAGTACAAGCTCGCGACCGGCACCCATCGGGGCAAGGCCTACCCGCAGTGGCAGATCGAGGTCACCGGCGGCGGCCGCATCTGGTACCTGGTGGATGAGGTGAACAGGGTCTGCTGGATCGTTCGAGCCTCGATGGGACATCCCAAGGAGACCGAGTGATTCCCAGCGGGACGGAATCGAGCCCGCCAGATGTGGGCGGCCCGCCCGGCGAGTGCATGCTCTGCCGGGCGGGCCGCGGTTCGGGGGTCGGGCGGGTCAGGCGGGGCGGCGGACCTCGATGACGCGGAAGCGGTTGGCCACGAAGGCGGCGTCGGTGTAGGCGGCGTTGGCGGCCGGGTTGGCGCCGGTGCCGTGGAGGTCGGAGAAGGCGGCGGTCTGGTTGGGGTAGACCCCGCCGGTCAGGTTGAGGGAGAGGCAGACGCCGCTGTCCAGGCAGGCCTGGATCAGGGCGTGCTCGACCTCGGGGGAGGTGGTGTAGCCGGTGGCGGTCATCGCGCCCTGCTCGGTGACGGTCTGGCGCAGCAGGTCGACGGCGTCGGTGGTGGACTCGGTGGCCACCGCGAAGTAGATCGGGCCGAAGCACTCGGTGAGGAAGTGCGAACGGTCGTCCGGCTTGTGCGCCTCGACCTTGACCAGGGCGGGGGTGCGGACCGTGGCGCCGGGGAACTCGGGGTGCTCGATCACCCGGGGGGCCAGCGCCAGGTCGCCGTACTCGCCGCCGGCCGCCGCCGCGCTGCGCTGCAGCACGGCCGGGTTGACCACGGCGCCGAGGATCGCGGTGGCCCGGGCGTCGTCGCCGAGCAGGCCCTCGATGGCGCGGGCCAGGTCGGCCACCACCTCGTCGTAGGACTTGGGGCCCTGGTCGGTGGTGATGCCGGCGCGCGGGATGAGCAGGTTCTGCGGGGTGGTGCACATCTGGCCGGTGTAGAGGGAGAGGGCGAAGGAGAGGTTGTTCAGCATCCCCTTGTAGTCGTCGGTGGAGTCGATGACGACGGTGTTGACGCCGGCCTTCTCGGTGTAGACGAGCGCCTGCTTGGCGTTCTCCTCCAGCCAGTCGCCGAACTCGGTGGAGCCGGTGTAGTCGATGATCCGCACGTCGGGGTGGACGGCGAGGGTCTTGGCGATGCCCTGCCCGTCCCGCTCGACGGCCAGCATGACCACGTCGGGGTCGAAGCCGGCCTCGGTCAGCACCTCGCGGGCGATCCGCACGGTCAGCGCCAGCGGCAGCACGGCGCGCGGGTGCGGCTTGACCACCACGGGGTTGCCGGTGGCCAGCGAGGCGAACAGGCCGGGGTAGCCGTTCCAGGTCGGGAAGGTGTTGCAGCCGATCACCAGCGCGGTGCCGCGCGGCACGGTGATGAAGTCCTTGCTGAGCTTCAGCGGGTCGCGCTTGCCCTGCGGCTTGGTCCAGGAGGCCGTGCCGGGCAGCTTGGCCTGCTCGGCGTAGGCGTAGGCGACGGCCTCCAGGCCGCGGTCCTGGGCGTGCGGGCCGCCGGCCTGGAACGCCATCGCATAGGCCTGGCCGGTGGTGTGCATCACGGCCTGGGCCATCTCGTGCGAGCGCGCGTTGATCCGGGCCAGGATCTCCAGGCAGACCGCCGCGCGGGCGGCCGGCGAGGCGGCGGCCCAGTCGGGGCGGGCGGCCGCGGCGGCGGTGAGCAGGGCGTCCACGTCGGCGCGCGGGTAGCCGATGTTCAGCTCGATGCCGTACGGCGAGACCTCGGAGCCGGCCGTCTCACCGGACTCCGGGTGGCCGGGCAGCGCGAAGGGGGCGCCGAGCAGCGCCTCGAAGGCGGCCTTGCCGTCGGCGGCGCCGGTCTCGCCGTAAGCCTTCAGGATCTCCGGGTACGGGGACCAGTAGTCCCGCTCGGCGAGCGCTGTCAGCGCCCGGGAGAGGGTGTCCTGGTGACGCTCGATCAGTTCGTCGACGGGGGCCATGCGGCGCTCCTCGGAAGACAGGTAGGGGCTGACGCTTCTCAGCGTAACCGAACGATCGGTCGGCTCAACAGCCCCCGCGCCGCATCGGTCCGTGCGGCGTGGATACTCGGAGCATGGCCGAGAACCCCACCCGCACCACCTACACCGTCGACTCGCTGCTCGCGGTCACCGTGCAGGTCTTCAACGACCGCGGCTACGACGGCACTTCGATGGAGGACCTGTCGCGGGCGGCCGGGATCTCCAAGTCCTCGATCTACCACCACGTGCGCGGCAAGGAGGAGCTGCTGCGGCTCGCGGTGGGCCGGGCGCTGGACGGGCTGTTCGGCATCCTGGACGAGCCGGAGTCCGGGCAGGGCCACCCGGTGGACCGGCTGGAGCACGTGGTGCGGCGCACGGCCGAGGTGCTGCTCACCGAGCTGCCGTACGTGACCCTGCTGCTGCGGGTGCGCGGCAACACCGAGACCGAGCTGTGGGCGCTGGAGCGGCGGCGGGACTTCGACCACCGGGTGGCCGAGCTGCTCAGGGACGCGGTGGCGGCCGGCGAGCTGCGGGCGGACGTGGAGCCGAGGCTGGCCACCCGGCTGCTCTTCGGCATGATCAACTCGATCGTGGAGTGGTACCGCCCGGACCACGGCGGCACCGACGGCATCGCGGATGCCGTGGTCCGGCTGGCGTTCGACGGCCTGCGGGCCTGACGGCCGTAGCGAAGCCGTGCGGGCCTGAGGGCCGTAGCGAGGCCGTGCGGGCCTGAGGGCCGTAGCGAAGCGGTGCAGGCCTGAGCGAAGCCCCGCGGGCCTGAGGCCCCGAGGCGGCAGGGTCAGGCCGGGGGCACCCGGTCGGTCTCCTCGAAGACCAGCAGGGTCTGGGTGGAGAGCACGTCGGGGATCGACTGGATGCTGTTCAGCACCAGCTCCCGCAGCTCCCGGTTGTCGGCCGTGTGCACCAGCAGCAGCACGTCGAACTCCCCGCCGACCAGCGCGATGTGCGCGACCCCCGGCAGGTCGAGCAGCCGCTCCCGCACGCTGCGCCAGGAGTTCTGCACGATCTTCAGGGTGACGTAGGCGCACGCGCTCAGCCCGGCCCGTTCGTGGTCGACCCGTGCGGTGAAGCCGCGGATCACCCCGTCCTCCATCATCCGGGCGATCCTGGCGTAGGCGTTGGCCCGGGAGACGTGCACCCGCTCGGCCACCGAGCGCACCGAGGCCCGGCCGTCCTGCTGGAGCAGCCGCAGGATCGAGCGGTCCACCCGGTCCAGGCCGCGTTCGACCGCCGGTGACGTGCTGACCGCCGGCGGCGCGCCGACCAGCGGCCCGCCGGCCGGCGACGGCGCGGGCAGCACCGGTCTGGCGCCACTCGGTCCGACCATTTGTTCAGTGCTCATGTCCCCCAGCTCTCCGATGATGGACGTGCTGCTTTCAGCAGACTGCCGAGCGGGCCGATTGTCCAGCACCTTCACCGTGCTGTGGCCACAATGAAAAGACAACCGAACAATCGGTTGGGAGGCAATCCCCCGCTGCTGCCCTGCTGCCCTCCCCACCCTTTGGAGGTGCCCGATGACCATGCTCGAACACCGGCCGACCTCGCCGGTGCCCGGTTGGCTCCCCGGTGCGACCGCACCGCGGACCGATCCCGCGCCCCTCCTGCCGGACCCGTCGCCGGTCCGGATGCTCGACACCGACGAGCTCAAGGACCAGGATCCGGCCCTGCTGCTGGACCTCTACCGGCGACTGGTGGTGGGCCGCCGCTACAACCAGCAGGCCACCACCCTGACCAAGCAGGGCCGCCTCGCGGTCTACCCGTCCTCGACCGGCCAGGAGGCCTGCGAGGTGGCGGCCGCCATGGTGCTGCGGCCGGGCGACTGGCTGTTCCCCAGCTACCGGGACACCCTGGCGGTGGTCGGCCGCGGCGTCGACCCGCTGGAGGCGCTGACCCTGCTGCGCGGCAACGCGCACACCGGCTACGACCCGCGCGCCACCCGCACCGCGCCGCTGTGCACCCCGCTGGCCACCCAGGCGCCGCACGCGGTCGGCCTGGCGCACGCGGCCCGGCTGGCCGGCGACCCGGTGGTGGCGCTGGCCATGATGGGCGACGGCGGCACCAGCGAGGGCGACTTCCACGAGGCGCTGAACTTCGCGGCCGTGCTGAACGCCCCGGTGGTCTTCCTGGTGCAGAACAACGGCTACGCCATCTCGGTGCCGCTGACCCAGCAGTCCGCCGCGCCGACCTTGGCGCACAAGGCGGTCGGCTACGGCATGCGCGGCCGCCTGGTGGATGGCAACGACGTGGTCGCGGTGCACCAGGTGCTGGCCGAGGCGATGGAGCAGGCCCGCACCGGCGGCGGCCCGACCCTGGTGGAGGCGCTGACCTACCGCCTGGACGCCCACACCAACGCCGACGACGCCACCCGCTACCGCGGCTCGGACGAGGTGGCGGCCTGGCAGGAGCACGATCCGCTGCTGCTGATGGAGCGCCGGCTGCGCGCCATGGACCTGCTGGACGACGCGACCGCGGCCGAGGCCAGTGAGGCGGCCGAGACCCTGGCGGCCCGGATGCGCGCCGAGTTCCACGCCGAGCCGGTGCTCGACCCGATGTCCCTCTTCCAGCATGTCTACGCCCACCCCACCCCGCAACTCCTGGAGCAGCAGCACCAGTTGGCGGCCGAGCTGGCCGCGGAGGCCGACCGGTGACAACCATGACCCCGACCCGTACCGTCACCATGGCCCAGGCTCTCAACACCGCGCTGCGCGACGCGATGCGCGAGGACGCCTCGGTCCATCTGCTCGGCGAGGACGTCGGCCGGCTCGGCGGCGTGTTCCGGATCACCGACGGACTGGCGGCCGAGTTCGGCGAGCAGCGCTGCCTGGACACCCCGCTGGCCGAGGCCGGCATCCTGGGCACCGCGATCGGGATGGCCATGTACGGCCTGCGTCCGGTGGTGGAGATGCAGTTCGACGCGTTCGCCTACCCGGCGATGGAGCAACTGGTCTCGCACGTCGCCAAGATGCGCAACCGCACGGCCGGCAAGCTGCCGCTGCCGATCACCGTGCGGATCCCCTACGGCGGCGGCATCGGCGGGGTGGAGCACCACAGCGACTCCTCCGAGGCGTACTACGCCGCCACCCCCGGCCTGCACGTGGTCACCCCGGCCACCGCCGCGGACGCCTACGGCCTGCTGCGCGCCTCGATCGCCTCCGACGACCCGGTGGTCTTCCTGGAGCCCAAGCGGCTCTACTGGTCCAAGGCCGACCTGGACACCACCAGTGCGGTGGAGCCGATCGGCCGGGCGGTGCTGCGCCGGCCGGGCCGCTCGGCGGTGCTGATCACCTACGGCCCGTCGCTGCCGGTCTGCCTGGAGGCGGCCGAGGCGGCGGTCGCGGAGGGCTGGGACCTGGCGGTGCTGGACCTGCGCTCGCTGGTGCCGTTCGACGACGCCACGGTGGAGAACGTGGTCCGCTCGGTGGGCCGGGCCGTGGTGGTGCACGAGTCCACCGGATTCGGCGGCACGGGTGCGGAGATCGCGGCCCGGGTCTCCGAGCGCTGCTTCCACCACCTGGCGGCGCCGGTGCTGCGGGTCACCGGGTTCGACATCCCGTATCCGCCGCCGATGCTGGAGCACCATCATCTGCCGGGCGTGGACCGGATCCTGGACGCGGTCGCCAAGCTGCAGTGGGAGGACTGACCGTGAATCCGATCGTGCGCGAGTTCACGCTGCCCGACCTGGGCGAGGGACTGACCGGTGCCGAGGTGGTGCGCTGGATGGTCGAGGTCGGCGAGGTGATCGCCGTCGACCAGCCGGTGGTGGAGGTGGAGACCGCCAAGGCGGTGGTCGAGGTGCCCTGCCCGTACGGCGGGGTGGTGACCGCGCGGTTCGGCGAGGTCGGCGAGGAGCGCGCGGTCGGGCAGCCGCTGGTCACGGTGGCGGTGTCGCCGGAGCCGGGCACCGAGGTGCCGCAGGTCGCCGCTGCGGCCGAGACGCCGGCGGAGCGGCCGCTGGTGGGGTACGGCGTGGCGGAGGGCGGCAAGGGTGCGCGCCGCCGCCGGGTGGGGGTGTCGGGTGCAACGGCGGCCGTTGCGCCTGCGCCAGTGGCTGTCGCGCCTACACCGGTGGCCACCGCTCCCGCCGTGGTCGCCGTGATCTCCCCGCTGGTGCGCCGGCTGGCCCGCGAGCACGGCATCGAGCTGGCCGCGGTGACCGGCACCGGCCCGGACGGTCTGATCATGCGCGCCGATGTGGAGCGCGCGATCCAGGCCGGGCAGGCCCCGGCCGCCACTGCCCCCGCGGTCGCCGTGGCCCAGGCCGGCGATGAGGTGATCCCGCTGCGCGGCCTGCGCCGCACGGTGGCCGAGAAGCTCACCCGCAGCCACCACGAGATCCCCGCCGCCACCTGCTGGGTGGACGCCGACGCGACCGAACTGCTCGCCGTCCGCGCCCAGATGAACCAGGGCGATGCCCCCAAGGTGAGCCTGCTGGCCCTGCTGGGCCGGATCTGCGTGGCCGCCCTGGCCCGC
Organism: Kitasatospora sp. GP30; assembly: GCF_029892145.1. Taxonomy (NCBI): domain Bacteria; kingdom Bacillati; phylum Actinomycetota; class Actinomycetes; order Kitasatosporales; family Streptomycetaceae; genus Kitasatospora; species Kitasatospora sp. GP30. The sequence goes on along the minus strand of NZ_JARZAH010000010.1, from coordinate 170,912 downwards.
TACCCGGAGCTCAACGCCAGCGTGGACCTGGACGAGCAGGGCCGCGCGGTGGCGCTGCGCCGGCACTCCGCGGTGCACCTGGGCTTCGCGGCGCAGAGCGACCGCGGCCTGGTGGTGCCGGTGGTGCGCGACGCCCAGCAGCTCAGCACCGAGCAACTCGGCGCCGAGCTGGGCCGGTTGACCGCCGCCGCGCGAGCCGGCTCGCTCACCCCGGCCGAGCTGACCGGTGGCACCTTCACGCTGAACAACTACGGCGTCTTCGGTGTCGACGGCTCCACGCCGATCATCAACCACCCGGAGGCGGCGATGCTCGGCATCGGCCGGATCGTCGCCAAACCGTGGGTCCACGAGGGTGAGTTGACGGTGCGTCACGTCACACAGCTGTCGTTCACCTTCGACCACCGGGTCTGCGACGGCGGTACCTCGGGCGGATTCCTGCGGTTCGTCGCGGACTGCGTTGAGCGGCCGGGGATGCTGCTGCGGCAGCTCTGAGCGGGGGCCGGAGGTACGGATGCAAGGCTGCGGCGGTGCTTCATGTGACCGCCGCAGCCGAACTGAGCGGGGCGCCTGTCATACCCGGCGCGTGGCGTTCGAAGGGTGCTCACCGCCATTCCCGTCGCAAGCAGCCCCGACTTCGACAGCACCGCGGAGCCTGCCGTGCCGGCCACATCCGTTGGTCGGCACCCGAGGGGCGTGCCGACCATCGGATGGTGCCCGTGCTGACGAGCTGGCACTTGGGCTCGCTCGCCCTCCCGGCGGGTGCCGGTGAGCGCCTGCAGGGGTGGACGGGTCAGGGCTGGTAGCGCTGGGCGATGGTCGTGATCGAGCCGGTCTTGTTGACGGTGATCACGTACTGGCTACGACATGAGGCCGGGTACTGAACGGCGCCAGGGTTGGTCTTGCAGGCGTGAACGCGCTGCAGGAGGTCGGTCACACTGACCTGCTGCTGGTGGACGCGATTGAGCAAGAAGGCCTTGGCACCGGGTGCGAAGGTGAACTTCCTGGGCTTCCCCACCGGAATGAACTGGCCGTCGTCATCGCCGCAGGTGTACTTGGTGTTCTCGGCGATCAGCGACTTGCCGGAAGCACTCACGTCGATGGCCTGCAAGACCCGCAGGTGGTACGGGTTGCCCCCGCAGTCGGCCGCCGACGGCGCCGCCGACGCGGCGGTGGCGCCGAACGCGGTCAAGGTGAGAGCTGCACTGGCCACACCGGCGGCGACGAAGCCAAAGTGACGAGACATCAAAAATACTCCTTGCAAAAGGATTCAAAGCGTCCACGGCGGATCGCCTCACTTCCCTAGGACGTCGCGAACGGCGCCTCGCGTTGCACTCCGCGGGGCGAGCCGGGAGTGCCTTCCCGGGGCAGCGCAAGCGGTTCGTCGGGATCCGCGGCAGCGAAAACTCGCACCGGGAAGGTCAACGCACCATCATCAGCGGCGAGTTGGATCGGCGGCGTTGATGGTTCCGGAGGCACAGGACCGGGCGCGGAGCCCGGCACCGGGACCGGCAAGTTCTCAGGTGAGGGAGGGAACGGGTGCCGTTCACGCCCGGATCCGACAGGATTCCGTCCGCCATCGCCATGGTGTCGGCGGGGGCGTCCCTGGTGCCGGGCTCACCGGCGGATGCTCGTGAGGCGCTGGCCGAGCCGTGCGGCCAGGTCCTGGAGCAGGTGGTCGGCCTGTTGGCGGGTGAGGGCGAGGGCGAGGTGTTCGCCGGGGCCGACGTGGATGTCGAGGTCGACGGCGGCGCGCAGTTGGATGGCGGTGTCGGGCGCGGACTCGACGTCGAGGTGGGCGACGGTGGTCCGCTCGACGTGGGTCGGGCCGGTGCCGAGCAGGATCACTACTCCCACGGGCTGCCCTTCGCTTCCGCGTTGGTGATGAGCGCGAGGAGGTTGAGCAGGGTGCTGACCGGGGCGTTGCCGAAGTTGACCAGCACGTGGCCGTTGACCGTGCCATTGGTCCGGGCGGATCCCCAGAGCAAGCCCAACCTGTTGCCGCGCTCCTGGAGTTGGCGGATCAGCTCGGTGATCTGGGCCTCGGTGTACTCGTGCGTGGCGGGGTCGGAGGGCGCGATCGGCCCTCGGCGGGCGATCACGCGGCCGAGTCCAGCTCGAACCAGATGCGCTTGCCCCCGCGCTTGTGCGGGGCGACACCGAACCGGTGGGTGAGCGAGCGGACCAGGTGGAGGCCCCGGCCGGACAGCTCGTAGGGGTCGGCGTTGCGGGTGCGCTGGTCGGGGAGAGTGGGGCTGTCATCGGCGACGGAGACCCGGAGCGTGCGGAGGGCCTGGTCGGCGAGGAGCATGACGACCACGACGGGCGCGGGGCTGCCGCCGTGCTTCCAGGCGTTGACGAAGAGCTCGTGCAGGGCGAGTTCGGCGTCGTGGATGAGGTCGTCGGACCAGTCGGCAGTGGCGAGCAGGTCGCGCAGCTCCTGGCGGGCGGCGGACCAGTCGGGCGGTTCGGGGGACTTGGCGGATCCGGCGGATCCGGCGGATTCGGGCATGCCGGGGCAGGAGTTCATGGGAATCTCCGTGAGGCTGTGGTGGTGATGGTGCGGTGATCGGCGGAATGCGTCGCCGTGAGCCAGGCCAGGGCGGGACTGGTTGAGGTCGCGTGTGGCTGCTCTGCGGTGCGGGGGCAGCAGGCGCCTACTGCCCAGGTGACAGGCGTTACTGACGATCCGTCGGATCGGTATGGCAACGACGATAGCGCGCATCCATGGAAAATTTTCCATGGATGCGAGATGTTCACCCTCACGTGTCAGCGCTCATGCCCGACGTGGACCGGTACGCAGCCGACGCGGCAGACTGGGATCACCCTGACGTGAAAGGAACCCATGGCTCGCACAAACCCAACACTGCGTCAGCGTCGCCTGGGTGCGGAGCTGCGAAGGATGCGTGAGCAAGCCGGCTTCGGCGGCAGCGAGCTTGGCCGCGCGGTCGGGATGAATCCTGCTCAGGTGACGCAGATGGAGTCGGGGAAGATCGGCATCAGCGTGGAGCGGCTCCGGACGATCGCCGCGACCTGCATGTGCGTCAACGAGCCCCTCATCGACGCACTCGCCGAGATCATCACCGAGCGAGGCAAGAGCGGTTGGTGGGAGGAGTACCGCGATGTCCTCGCGACGGACTTCCTTGAGGTGGCGGAGCTCGAGGGCAGCGCGCGGACGTTGACCGGCTACACCACGTCCTTCATCCCCGGCCTGCTCCAGACCGGTTCCTACTCCTCCGCGCTGTTCGCCCAGACCTACCCGCCACTGCCGCACCATGAGATCGACCTCAGGACGGCCTTTCGCATGCAACGTCAGCGCGTGGTGCGATCCGGGGCGAAGCCCTATACGGTATTCGTCCATGAAGCGGCCCTGCACATGCAGTTCGGCGGGCCGAAGGTCCTGACAGAACAGCTCGCGGCGCTCGTCATAGACTCCGAGCTTCCGAACGTCTCTCTTCGAGTGGTGCCGTTCAGCGCCGGTGTGGTCCCGAGCCCAAGCGAGAACTTCACCTTGGCGGCAGGGCCGATCCCGGAGCTGGACACCGCGCAGATGGACACTGGCCACGGGAACCAATACTTCGATGCCCCAGCCCACCTTGCGAGGTTCCGTGCCCTCGTCTCACAGATGAATGGTACGGCTCTCTCGGAGGATGACGCACGGGAGTTGATCCGGTCCGTGAAAGAACAGATGGAGCACAAGAATGGCTAGCTCGGGATGGCAGAAGTCCAGCTACTCCGCCGCGAACGACAACTGTGTCGAAGTCCGCACCGCTGACGGCCTGGTCGAACTCCGCGAGTCCGACGAGGGCGACATCATCGTCCGCACCACCCCGGTCAAGTTCGCCAAGTTCCTCCAGGGCGTCAAGGCCGGCGAGTTCGACCACTTCGCCGACCCCGCCAGCTGACACACCGATGGCCGCCCGGCACGCGCAGGAGACCCAGCGTGCCGGGCGAACCGGGCCAGTGTGGGGGTCAGCCGATGACGTTGCCAGGGTCATCCAGCCAGACGCACTGTTGCCCGTCGGCGCGCACCGTCACGCCGAAGCGGGTCAGTTCGGGCATGCCCCGCTCTGTCCACCACAGCCGGGCCGACTCCACTTCGTCCCACAGCCTTCGGGGGCCGATCTGGTAGACCGTGTCCGGCTCTTCCCACCGGGCGTACCTGATGGAGGCCCAAGAGCCGGCACCATCGGAGAGCTGCATTCGGGCCGTCCCCGCCGGGTCTTCTTCGTCCCAGGTGTGTGCGTACCGCACTCCCGGTAGCCGCAGACCGATGCCGAACGCCGCGTGCACGTTCTCGATGGCGAGATCGGGATCCATCTCCGACGGGCCTCGATACTCTGGTGCGCCCTCCGGACGGGTGACCCGATGTGGGCGCTGAGCCCGCATCCACATGAAGTTCACGTTCTCAACGAACCGCCCGTGTGACGGCTCGCCGGGCTCGCCAACCTCCAGGCGCAGCAAACCGGCGTTGGCGTACATGGTGCCCCACGGGGTGACAATGGTTCCGCCGGGCCGGGTCTGAGCCACCCACGCGGGCGGGACCTGATGCACAGCGGCAGTGGAGTGAATCGCGTCGTACGGTGCCGACTTGTCCCAGCCGGCCAGGCCGTCAGCCACTACGGCCGTGGGGAAGAGTGCCTGCGCATTCAGCGCGAACTGGGCCTGTGCGGCTATCGCCCGGTCCACCTCGACTGTGGTCACGCTGTCTCCGCCGAGGCGTGCGGCGAGAAGCCCCGCCGTCCAGCCGGTACCGGTGCCGATGTCCAACACCTTGTCACCCGGGGAGATGTCGAGCTGACGGAGCATCGTGGCCACCAGGGACGGCAGGGATGCCGAAGACGTTGCCACCCCGGGTCCGTCTTCGATCCCGTCGTCCAACTGTGTGACGACAACTGAGTTGGTGTTGGCCATGCCCTCCCAGCGCTCCGGGTCGGCCGCCCGGTCAAGGCGGAGGTGACCGTTGGGACTGCCCGTTGCCCGGACCCACACCCTGTCGGGGATGAACGCAGAGCGCGGGGCGCGCTCGAACGCACCCCGCCACTCCTCGCCCAGGTGACCCGACTTGCTCAGCTCGTCGAGCAACTGCGCGTACCTACCCATCAGTTGCCTACCCACTCACTTCTTGTTCGGGTCGGTCTCGGGCCCGGGGACGGGCCGGGTCCACTGACCGTCCTGCTCCTGCGGGGACGGGTTCTGGTCGCCCTGCTCTCCGCCCTGGCCATCGCCGTGCTTGCCCACTGCGAACTCCTTCGTAAGACGGTGCTGGTCACCTGCTTGGTGGATACCAAGGTCCGACAGTCGCCCGGGACGATGGAACCTCGTGCAAAGGACCCTTCGGGACGTCCCTCGTGCGGTAGAACGTCCCTGGCAGAGTGCCGGTGTCGATGGGGAGACAGTCGCGATGCCGAACGAGAGACTGAAAAGCATTATGGTGTCGGGTGGTTGGACGTACACCGCCCTGGCAGAGAAGGCCGGCGTGGACACCAAGTCGGTTGAACGATGGGCCAACCAGAACAGGACACCCCGGTTGGCGGCAGCCCGGCTGGCTGCCGAAGCGCTGGGAGAAGACATGTTCGCACTGTGGCCGAGCCTGCGACGGCCCAGCGCCGCACGAGTGATGAGCCCCGAAATGGTGGCGCAGTACGAGCGGCGGGCCGACGTGCCGGTGTCCGCCTTCGTGGACTTGCTCGGCAAGGCTGTTGAGCGCATCGACGTCCTGGTCTATGCGGCGGTCTTCCTGCACGAGGCGTATCCCCGACTCAACGACCTGCTTCGGGAGCGTGCTGCGGGCGGTTGTGCCGTCCGGATCGCACTTGGCGATCCCGACAGCGAGAATGTCAGGCAGCGCGGGCAGGAGGAGAAGTTCGGCCACGGCATCGAGTCCCGGTGCAGGCTCGCCCTCATGCACTACCGCCCGCTGCTGGGCACGCCGGGCGTCGAGCTCCGGACCCATGGATCCACGCTCTACAACAGCCCCTACCGGGCAGACGACCAGGTGCTGGTGAACGCGCATGTCTGGGGGCTCAACGCCTACGGCGCCCCGGTTTGGCACCTTCAGCGGACCGGGGCGGGGACACTGTTCGACACCTATGCCGCGAGCTTCGACGCGGTGTGGAGTACCGCCCGACCTGTTGAGGAGAACTGACCACGTGCCACGGACCGAGTACTACGACGATCCCGACGCACCCAGGCCGAACCGGCTGGTGGTGGCGGCATCCGCCGTGGTGACGGATGACGAAGGGCGCATCCTGCTCCAGCGGCGTACCGACAACGGCCTGTACGCACTGCCCGGCGGGACGATGGACCTCGGCGAGTCCCTTCCGGGTACGGCTGTTCGGGAGGTCCGCGAGGAAACCGGCCTTGAGGTCGAGATCACCGGATTGGTCGGCACGTACACCGACCCCCGACACGTCATCGCCTACTCGGACGGCGAGGTTCGGCAGCAGTTCAACGTCTGCTTCACCGCGCGCGTCATTGGTGGGGAACTCCGGATCTCCAACGAGTCCACCGATCTCAAGTTCGTAGCCCCCGGCGACATCGGAGACCTGCCGGTGCACCACACCCAGCAGCTCCGGCTCCGGCATTTCCTGGAGCACCGGGCAACTCCGTACCTGGGATAGACGGCTCGGTCCCCACGACCCCGCAGCCGGAACCCGAGCGCCCCACCATCTCCTCACCGTCAGGCCAACTTGCAGTCCTCGCGCGGCTTGGCCGTTCGTCACACAGCGGCAGCGGTGCGCTCGGCGCGGGCGCGCAGGATTTCGGCGGTGGCGGCGTCGGCGGGCAGGAAGGCCTCCAGGTGGAGTTCGGCCAGCGAGACGTCGACGGCGGTGGCGATTGACGTCAGCGTGGTGATCAGGCGCAGCTCGCCGTCCCCGGTGCGCAGGCGCAGCGGGACAGCGAACCCGACGTAGTCGGGGCCCGGCGCGGTCGTCGGTAGGTAGCCCTCCAACTCGGCGATCAGGTCGTCGAGGTCGGGGTCGGGACTGAGCTGGGCACGGACCCGCAGTGCCTCGGTGATGTGGCGGCCCCAGTCAGGGAGGTTGACCACTCGGCGGGCCATCCCGTCCGGATGCAGGGCCAGGCGGCGCACGTTCACCGGCTCGCGCAGCAGTTCCGGTGGGACGCCTTCGAGGAACAGGGCGAAGGCGGCGTTCGTCTCGATCACCCGGCCGAGCGCGTCCACGATCAGCGCCGGATACGGCAGGTGGCCGTCGAGTACGCTGCGCAGCGCTGACCGCGTCGGCGCCAGGTGCGGTGCGTCCCAGTCGGACTCCGCGTACACGGGGGCGTAACCCGCAGCCAGCAGCAGCGCGTTGCGCTCCCGCAGCGACAGCCCCAGCGACTCGGCCAGCCGCAGGACCACGGTGCGCCCGGGCCGGGACCGGCCCTGTTCGAGGTAGCTCACATAGCGCTGCGTGGTGTCCGCACGGATCGCCAGATCCAGCTGGCTGAGCCGGCGGGTGCCCCGCCAGCGGCGCAGTTCCCGGGCGAACAGCCCTGGTTCCGTCACAGTCGTCATTGTGTCAATGATCAACGTCGCCCGGGCAGTTCGCCATTCCCCGCAGGGAATCGCGTGGCCGCCGGCCGCGCCGCAGACTCCTCGGCATGAGCCACGAACTCCACGACACCGAACTGAAGCAGCTGATCGACCGCTGGATCGCCCAGTGGAACGAGCCCGACGCGGACCAGCGCCGGTGCCTGATCCGCGAGGTCTGGGCCGAGGGCGGCCACCAGGTGCTGGTCAACCCGCCCGAGGGCATCCGCGACACCGCTGCGGCGTACGGCCTCCCGTTCCCGGCCGTCGAGGTCCGCGGCTACGACGCCATGTACCAGCGGGTCACCCGCGCCTACGAGATGTTCATCGCCCCCGGTGAGTACGTGTTCGAGCAGGCGGGGGAGGTGGTCCGGCACGCGGGCGCGGCGGTGGCGCTGACCTGGGTGATGCGCTCGCGGCGGGACGGGAGCGTGGCCGGCTCCGGCCTCGAAGTGCTGACCTTCGCCGCCGACGGGCGGGTCCGTTCCGACCACGAGTACGTCGCGTGAGCGAGCGAAGCGAGCTCATCATCAAGAAGTGCGCGTGCGCGAAGCGCTCGCCGAGCGCTAGCGAGGTGGGCGCATGAGCGCGGGCGGGTCGATGAACTCCGTCGCCTACCACCTGGACCCGCTGCCGTCGCAGCTCTTCGGCCTGGCAGCACGGCCGCGGCTGGTCCCGGAACCCGGCCCGGACCAGGTCCTGGTCCGGGTGCGGGCGGCCTCGCTGAACCGCCGGGACCTGATGCTGATGGACGGGACCTACCCGGTCCCCACCGAACCCGGGGTCGTCCCACTCTCCGACGGCGTCGGCGAGGTGATCGGGGTGGGTGCGAACGTGACCCGGGTCGCGGTCGGCGACCGGGTCACCTCGACTTACTTCCTGCACTGGATCGACGGGCCGCAGCGGCTGTCCCTGGTGCAGGAGCAGTTCGGGGCCAACCACGACGGCTGGCTGGCCGAGCACCTGGTGATGCACCAGGACTCGGCGGTCCGGGTGCCCGAGCACCTCACCGATCCCGAAGCGGCGAGCCTGACCTGCGCCGGCCTCGCCGCGTGGGCGGCGCTGACCAGGCCGCTGCCGGTCGAATCGGGCGCCACCGTGGTGACCGTCGGCACCGGTACCGTCGCGCTGTCCGCAGTGCAGTTCGCCCGCATCCACGGGGCCCGGGTCATCTCGGTGACGTCCAGTCCGGAGAAGGCGAAACGGCTGCGGGAGTTGGGTGCCGACGAGACTATCGACCGGACCGGGACGCCCGACTGGGAGCGGGCGGTGCTGGACCTCACCGACGGCGAGGGCGCCGAGCACATCGTCGACGCGGTCGGCCTGAACACCCTGCCGAAGTCGGTCGCCGCCGGCGCCTACAACGCCCAGGTCACCCTGATCGGCGCCTTCCCCGGTGGGGAGCCGGTCACCAATCCGTTCGCCGGCCAGTACCTGTCGATCCGCCGGATCGCGGTCGGCAGCCGCACCGAGTTCGAGGCGATGAACCGGGCGATCGCCGCACACGGCACCCGCCCGGTGATCGACCGGGTCTTCGGGTTCGACGAAGCCGCCGACGCCTACCGGTACTTCCGGGACGGCAGGCCCTTCGGCAAGGTGGTCATCCAGCGCTGACCGCGCGCGGGGCCGTGCCCGCCACGGCAGCGGTTCGTCATCGGGTCAACCGTCGTTGTCAGCCGCTCGATCGGATGACCAGCGCCCACCCGCCCGCGCGAAAGGGGCGACCTTAGCGCGCGGGACGGGCGTTCGTCCGGGGTTTGAGCGATTTGTCGGATCAGCTTTCCGGCCGGTGCCACGCTACCCACGGCGTTGCTGGGACGACCGGAGGCGAAACGATTCTCTTGAGTACGCGTCAGGTAGCAGGGAAGTCGCTCGCCGCGCTGCTGGTCCGGTCCGCCCGGGGCTCGGCGGCGGCCACGGCGGTGCCGGGGCTGGCCGGGGCGGACGGCGGGGTGCAGGGTGCCCCGGGGGTGCCGAGGCTGGTGGTGCCGCCCAAGCCCGTTGAGCCGCCACGGGTGCCGCCGCCACCGGCGGAAACGATTCGGCCCGAGCCGGCCCCCGCAACCCCCGAGCCCGAGCGCCCCGCCATCGAGCCGCTGTTCGCCTGGGCGCCCGGCCTCAACTGGGCGGGGCCCGGCGACCATTGGGCCCAGGCCTGGGACGCCGAGCAGCACCCCGTCCCCGACCCGGCCCCGCTGACCGCGCCGATCCCGGGCAGCGCCGCCGACCTCCCGCCCACCCCGCGCGACCTGGAGCTGATCGCCGCCACCCTGGCCGCGGTCGAACCGGTCGCCGACCGCGCGACCGCGCACTTCTACGCGCTGCTCTTCCTGCACTATCCGCAGCTGCGCTCGCTCTTCCCGGCCGCTATGGACGTGCAGCGCGACCGGCTGTTCCGCGCCCTGCTCCTGGCGGCCCGCGGTGTCGGCGACCCGGTCGCGCTGACCGCCCAGCTGGGCGCCCTGGGCCGCGGCCACCGCAAGTACGGCACCCTGGCCGCCCACTACGGCCCGGTCGGCGAGTGCCTACTGGCGGCGCTGGCCAGGTACGCGGGCGGCCGCTGGGACGCCGAGGCCGAGCTCGCCTGGCGCCGGGCCTACCGGATGGTCTCCCAGATCATGATCGACGCCGCCGAGCAGGCGGCCCGCACCGCACCGCCCTGGTGGCAGGGCGAGGTGGTCTCGCACCAGGTGCGCGGCCGGGACGTCGCGGTCCTCACCGTCCGCCCCGACCAGCCGTACCCGTACCGGGCCGGCCAGTACGCCACTCTGGAGACCCCGTGGTGGCCCCGGGTCTGGCGGAACTACTCGTTCGCCACCGCGCCGCGCCCCGACGGCCTGCTGACCTTCCACGTGCGGGCGGTGCAGGCCGGCTGGGTGAGCAACGCCCTGCTGCGCCGGGCGCGCCCCGGCGATGTGCTGCGGCTCGGCCCGCCCGCGGGCCGGATGGTGCTGGACCACGCGGATCCGACTCCGCTGCTGTGCGTGGGCGGCGGCACCGGGATCGCGCCGATCTCCGCGCTGGTCGAGGACGTCGCCGAGCACGGTTCGGCCGGCCGCACCGTCCAGGTGCTCTACGGCGCCCGCCGCGCCGATGACCTCTACCAGCTCGAAGCCATGCGCCAACTGGAGCGCCGGCACCCGTGGTTGGCGGTCCGCCCGGTGCTCTCCGAGCCGGGCGGCACGGCGGGGGAGCCGGGCGGGCTGCTCAGCGATGTGGCTGCGCAGCTCGGTCCTTGGGACGGCCACCGCGCCTTCCTGGCCGGCCCGGCGGCGATGGTGCGCCGGGCGGTGGCGGCGCTGGCCCGCTCGGGGGTCCACCCGGAGCTGATCCGGCACGACCTGCCCGAGGAGTAGGGGCGGCCGTGCGGCGGCTCACAAGTCGGGTGCCAGCAGGGCCCGGACGCCCTCGATGTTGGCGGCGAGATAGGCCCGCAACGAGGGCGGGACCAGGTTGACCGCGGTGACGCCCTCCCGGGTGAACGGCAGCCGGACGATCTCGTACTCGCCGCGCGGCTCGTCGACCTCCGGTCCGTGCCGCCGGGCCGGGTCCAGGCTCACCAGCCGGCAGACGAAGAAGTGCTGCACCTTGACCCCGTGCGGGTGTGCCAGGGTGCCGTCCTCGTGGTGGGAGTGCGCGACGGTGTCGACGAAGGCCGGTACCGCGTCGGCCACCTTGCCGCCGAGTTCCTCGTCCACCTCGCGGTGCAGCGCCTCGGTGACGGTGCGGTCCTCGGGCTCCACGCCGCCGCCGGGGGTGATCCAGTACGGATCGCAGCCGGGCCTGGTCCGCTTGATCACGATCAGCGCGGCGGCGCCGTGCCGCGGGTCGTCGCCGGGAAGGTCCAGCAGGATCGCGCGGGCGGTGCGCTTGACCACCGGCCGCGGCTGCGGCGTCGGCCCGGTGGGCGTCGCAGTCCCTGGTGTTCCCGGCGTGATCCCTGGAGCCACCGACCTCACCTCCGCGAGCGTTGTGCGGGAGCATCCCGCAGCTCAGCACGGTCGAAACTCGCACACATGGACGAAATGGAGTGGTGGCTTCCGGCGCGGTCCCAGGCCGGGTGAATCGGAACGTCTGTACCGATACGGGCACTTTGGAGCGAGAGGGGTACTGGCGCATGCAGAGCACAGTCCAGGGACAGGTCGTGATGAGCCTGGTGGTCTCCAACGAGCTGTCCTTCCGCCTGGTGGCCGACCTGGAGTATGCCGCGGCCGACCCGTACGCGGTCCGGCTCACCTTCCACCTGCCCGGGGACGCCCCGGTGAGCTGGGTGTTCGGCAGGGAGCTGCTGGTCGACGGGCTCAGCGGGCCCAGCGGTGAGGGGGATGTGCGGGTGCGGCCGCTGGAGGGCCCGGGCGGGGTGCCGGAGATCGCCATCCTGCTGCGGGCACCGGGGGGCGACGCGCTGCTGCGCTGCGCGGGGCCGCCGCTGGTCGCCTTCCTGGACCGGGCCGGCCGCCTGGTGCCGGTCGGCGAGGAGCCGACCGCGGCCTCGCTGGACGCCGCGCTGGCCGCGATCCTCAGCCGGGGCTTCGAGAACCAGGGCTGACAGTGAGGATCCCGCACGCACGGCGGCCCGCCTCCCCGCGCTTCGGGCAGGGAGGCGGGCCGCACCGGCGCGCGGGCGCTCAGTCCCGTTCGTCGCCCAGCGCCAGGTGCAGGCCCCAGGCGACCAGGCTGATGATCAGCGAGCCGAACAGCGCCGGCAGGAAGCCGTTCACATGGAAGTCCAGCTTCAGCCGGTCGGAGGCGAACGAGGTCAGCCAGAGCATCAGCGCGTTGATCACGAAGGTGATCAGGCCGAGCGTGAGGATGAACAGCGGGAACGAGAAGAACTTCACCAGCGGCTTGATCAACCAGTTCACCACCCCGAAGATCAGCGCCACGGCGATCACGGTCAGCGCCTGCTTGCCCCAGGAGCCGCCGGACAGGGCTATCCCCTTGACCAACCAGGCGGCCACCCAGATGGCGACGGCGTTGACCAGTGTCTTCAGAACGAAGTGCTTCATGCTCCCGCATGGTGGCAGGCTCGGGCGGTCGACGGAAGCATCTGGCAGGAAGCAGGGCGATGAAGGTTTTCCGACTGGATCAGCTGGACGCGGAGCGGGCCGCCGAACAGGGCGCCTACCTGCGGTTCCTCAAGGAGCGCACGATGTCGGTGGGCCTGTACGCGCTGGCGCCGGGCGAGGCCGACACGCAGAGCGCCCACCAGCAGGACGAGCTCTACCAGGTGGTCAGCGGGCGGGCGTACCTCACCGTGGGCGACGAGACGGAGACGGTCGGTCGGGGCAGCGTGGTCTTCGTCCCGGCCGGGGTGCCGCACCGGTTCCACCACGTCACCGAGGAGCTGCGGGTGCTGGTGGTCTTCTCGCCGCCGGAGCCGTGAGGCCGCTCACTCGGGGCCGCTCTGCCCGCCCGGCGTGATCCATCAGAGCCGGCCCTAGGCTCGGGGCATGACCCAGACCCTGACCGAGCAGCTGTGGGCCGCCGTCGAGCCGGTCTACGCCAAGATCCTCGACCACCCGTTCCTGGCCGGCCTGACCGACGGCACGCTGCCCCGCCCGGCCTTCCGGCACTTCGTGGTGCAGGACTCCCACTACCTGCGGGACTACGCCAGGGCGCTGGCGGTCTGCGCGGCCAAGGCGCCGGGCGAGGCCGAGGTGCGGGCCTTCGCGGACGACGCGATCGGCGCGCTCGCCGCCGAGCAGGGCATGCACGCCGAGTTCCTCACCGCCTTCGGCGAGACCGCCGAGCAGGCCGCCGCCGAGCCGGTGCTGCCCACCACCCGCGCCTACACCAGCTACCTGCTGGCCACCGTCTACGGCGGCTCGTTCGCCGAGGCGGTGGCCGCGGTGCTGCCCTGCTACTGGGTCTACGCCCGGGTCGGCGAGCAACTGCTGGCCCGTTCCTCCCCCGACCCGCTCTACGCCCGCTGGATCGCCGTCTACGGTGACGAGGCGTTCCAGTCCGTGGTGCGCCGGGTGCTGGCGCTCACCGACCGGCTCGGCGAGCAGCTCTCGGAAGCGGAACGGGGGCGGGTGTTCGAGCACTTCACCACCACCACCCGCTACGAGTGGATGTTCTGGGACGCGGCCTGGCGGGGCGAGCAGTGGCCGGTGTGACCGAACCGGCCCTCAGGTAGGGGCCGACCCGAGGGGTGTCCCTCAGGGCTTTATCCGGGTTCTCTCGGGGGCGGAATCGCTCGTCACCGCTGCTCGGCACTCCTACGATCGAAGTATCGAAAGCGGACAGGGTGCGGCACCGCAGAGCCGACCCGAACGGGAGACAGAGGTAACGGACATGGCTGGGATCTGGAAGTCGCTGCCGGGCTTTGTGCGCAACATCGTGGTGCCGATCATCGTTCTGGTGATCGCCTTCAACATCATCGGTGCGGTGTTCGGCCTGATCGGTGCGCTGGTGGGATTCGCGATCAAGGCCTTGGTGGTGGTCGGCATCGCGGCGGCGGTGGTGATCCTGGTGAAGAAGGCCGCCCGAGGCTGACCCTCCCCGCACCCTCCGCTTAGGCGCCCGCCCCCAGTTGGGGCGGGCGCTCGGCGTTTGTGGTGAGCCGTGGCTGTGACGAGCCGCTGCCCGGGGGTGTGACAGCTGTCATGAGGAGCTCCGCACAGATTGCACTGACGTCCGGTCAGTTCCAGCTGCGATTCTTGATCACGTCAAGGGACGCACGGGGGAAGGAACCACCGAGATGAGCACCGCAGAACTGCCGGCCGGCTCCACCAAGACCCGCAATCCGCTGCTCGACGCGCTGCTGCCGCTGGCCGTGGACGTCGTGGTGCCGCTGGGCACCTACTACGCGGCGCGGGCGTTCGGGGTCGGGATTGTCCCGGCCCTGATCATCTCCAGCGTGGTCCCGGCCGTGCGCACCGTCTACGGGCTGGTGCGATCGCGCCGGGCCGGAGCCGGGAGCAGGTCCGGTGCCGGCCTGGCGCCGCTGATCCTGGTGGTGAACGTGGTGGGCCTGGTGACCACCTTCATCACCGGCGACCCCCGGCTGATGATCGCCAAGGACGGGCTGGTCAGCAGCGCGATCGGGATCGGCATCCTGGTCTCGGTGGTGCGCGGCCGGCCGGTGATGAGCGCGGGTCTGCGGCCCTTCCTGACCAAGGGCGACGCCGCGCGGGAAGCCGCCTGGGAGGCCCTGCGGACCGGTTCCGGGCAGGTCGCGACCGCCGGCTCGGCCGCGTTCCGCCGCAGTGAGCTGGCCCACTCGGTGGTCTGGGGCGTGGCCCTGGTGCTGGAGTGCGCGGCCCGGGTGGTCGGTGCCTACACCCTGCCGCTGGCCACCATGGCCTGGCTGCCGACCGTGCTGCTGATCGGCGCGATCGGGGTGGCGAGCATGGTCAGCGGCCCGTGCACCGAGCGGATGAAGAAGCTGATGGACCAGCAGATCAAGAACGGGGAGTGAGCATCATGACCGGCAAGCCGATACGTGGGCGTGGCATCAACTACGACACCGGGTTCGCCCCGATGGGAGACCTCTCCCGGCCCCGGTTCGACCCCGCCGAGGTCGCCGAGGAGCTGCGGGTGATCGCCGAGGAGCTGCACTGCACGGCGGTGCGGATCTCCGGGGGCCTGCCGGAGCGGATCGAGCTCGCGGCCGAGTCCGCCGCCGCACACGGCCTCGAGGTCTGGTTCGCGCCCTTCCCCTGCAACATGACGCTGGATCAGCTGGTCCCGTTCTTCCTGGACTGCGCGCGGCGGGCCGAGCGGATCCGCCGCTCGGGCGCCGAGGTGGTGCTCGTGCTGGGCTGCGAACTCAGCCTCTTCGCCGAGGGGTTCATCCCCGGCGACAGCTTCGCCGGCCGGATGGCCGCGCTGGCCGCACCCGACCGGACGCCGCTGGTCGGCACCGGGGACCGGGTGAACGCCTTCTTCGCCGGACTGCTGCCGAAGGTGCGGGCCGAGTTCGGCGGCCGGATCAGCTACGCCTCGGGCGTCTGGGAGAAGCCGGACTGGTCGGGCTTCGACCTCGTCGGGGTGGACGCCTACCGGGACGCGGGCAACGCCGACCACTTCCGGCAGCTGCTGGCGGGTGCCTTCGAGCACGGCAAGCCGGTGGCGGTCACCGAGTTCGGGTGCTGCGCCTACCAGGGCGCGGGCGCCCGGGGCGGGATGGGCTGGGCGGTCGTGGACCACGAGACCGAGCCGGCGCGCATCACCGAGCCCCTGGTCCGGGACGAGCAGGAGCAGGTGCGGTACCTGCGGGAGCTGCTCGCGGACTTCGAGGAAGCGGGGGTCGACTCGGCGTTCTGGTTCACCTTCGCGCACTTCGAGGCCCCGCACCGGCCCGAGGACCCGGCCCACGACCTGGACCTCGCCAGTTACGGGGTGGTGGCGATGCTGCCCGAGGGCGGCCGGCAGCCGAAGGCGGTCTTCGCCGCACTGGCTGAGGCCTACCAGCGCTGACTCAGCCGCCGCAGGCGGGTTTCGGCCCGTCAGAAGCCGAACGCGGCCGCGCTCGGTCCCTCCGGGGGGAGGGATCGGTCGCGGCCGCGTTCTCCGTGTGCCTGACGGCCGTTCAGCTCACTGCGCGTCCTGCAGCGGGATCGACTGCGACGCGGGCTTGGCCGGCTTGGCCTCCTTGGCCTCCTCGCCGGTGCCCGGGTTCATCGTGCCGAGCAGCTGGCGGGCCAGCCCGAGACCGGTGCCGCCCATGGTGAGCGCCTTGGCGAACATCTCGCCCATGCCCTCGGCGCCGTTGAGCAGCACCATGTGCTCCACGTTGCCGAAGGCGTCGGCCCCGGCCCGGACGATCTCCGGCCAGTTCTCGGCGAGTTGCTGGGCGACCACGGCCTCCTGGTTCTCCGCCAGCGCGGCGGCCCGGGCCTTGATCGCCTCGGCCTCGGCCAGACCGAGGGCGCGGGCCGCCTCGGCGGCGGCCAGACCCTTGGCCTCGGAGGCGGCGGCCTCGGCCTGACCGGTCGCCCGGGTGGCCTCGGCGGCGGCCAGACCGCGGGCCTTGGTCGCCTCGGCCTCGGCCTGCGCGGCGATCTTGACCCGGTTGGCCTCGGCGCCGGCCTTCAGCTCGGTCTCCTTGGCCTGCGCCTGGGCGGACGAGATCCGGGCGTCGCGGTCGGCCTCGGCGTGGGTCCGGACCTCGTAGGCGCGGGCGTCGGCCGGCTTGCGGACCTCGGCCTGCAGCTGCTGCTCCTTGCGCAGACCCTCCAGCTCGGCGACCTTGGTCTCCTGGACCACGACCTCCTGCCGGGAGGCGGCCTCGGCGAGCGGGCCGGCCTGCAGCGCGCGGGCCGCGGCGGTGTCCATCTCGGCCTGGTAACCGGCCTGCTGGATGCCGGAGTTGCGGGTGGCCTCGGCCTTGCGGGCGGACGCCTCCTGCTCGGCCTCGGTGGCCTGCCGGTCGGCCTCGGCGGCCGCGATGCGGGCGTCCCGCTGCACGGCGGCGGCGTGCGGCGCGGCCAGGTTCTTGATGTAGCCGGTCGGGTCCAGGATCTCCTGGATCTGCAGCGAGTCGATGATCAGGCCGAGCTTCTCCATCTCGGTGCCGGAGGCCGCCCGGGTCTCACCGGTGAGCCGCTCGCGGTCGCGGATCATCTGCTCGACCGTCAATCCGCCGACGATGGAGCGCAGATGACCGGCGAACACGTTGTGCACCCGCTGGCCCATCTGCTTCTGCTGGTCCAGGAAGCGCCGCGCGGCGTTGGCGATCGACACCGTGTCGTCGCCGACCTTGAATATCACCACGCCCTTGACCCGTACCGGGATGCCCTGCGAAGTGACGCACTCGACGTCCAGCTCGGCCTCGTTGAGGTCCAGGGACAGCTTGCGCACGGTCTGGATGCCCGGGGTCACCAGGGTCCCGCGGCCCGTGACGATCCGGAACCCGAGCCCCTCGCCCACACCCTCGGTGCGGTGCTTGGAGCCCGAGATGATCAGTGCCTCGTTCGGCTCGGCGACTCGCCAGCAGAGCTTGAAGAGCACGATCAGAAGAATGACGGCGGCGACGACGGCCCCCGCGATGATGCCGATCAACATCGGCTGCTTCCCCCTTCAGGGCACACCGCTCCGTGGCTGCGCTCGGTTGTGCAGGATTGCGCGGAACGCGGTGGCGAGTGGAGATTCTGCGCTTGATCCATTCGGTTGGGAATACCGGGGCGGCGTGTCGCCGATGTTGTCACTCAGAGGTGACAAAGTGCGGACCCGCTGCCCCTGCACCGCGCCCGCCGGCCGGTGCCGCGTCAGCCCGTGGTCGGGGCCACGAAGACGGTCCGCGGCGGCTGGTACTCGACCACCACCACCGGTGTCCCGACCGGCAGTTGGTCGCCCGGCACCGCCAGGTAGGCAAGGAAGGCCTCGGTGCCGACCCGCTCCGGTACGTGCACCATCACCTCGCCGACCAGCCCTTCGCCGACCCTGCCCGTGACCCGTCCGCTGTACCCGATCACCGTTGCGTCCCCCCGTCGCTGCACCTTCGCCGTCCGTCGGCGAGCTCCCAGTGTGCCCCCGGGCACCGACGGCTGCCCAGGGCAGGGCCGCCGGCTCGCCGACCGCACCCCCTCTGGACGCTCCGCCGGAGCGCCCGTTACCGTGGTGAGGTCTTCAGGCAGGCACTTCCGCCTGCCGAACGGGAGCTCGGAGCACCGGGCTGAGAGGGCGCTGAACGATCCGTCGACGGACGGGCCGACCGCTGCGCCGACCGCAGGAACCTGACCGGGTAATGCCGGCGTAGGGAGTAGAAGGTCTGATGACCAGTTTGGATGACGCACGTCCGGCCACCACCGAGGACCGGACCGCAGTCAGCAGCGCCGCCACCGGGTACCCCACCCCGGCCTGGCGCAAGGCCTACCGCCAGGGCTCCCGCCCCGATCTGCGGGTCCCCTACCGCGAGGTGCACCTCACCAACGGCGCCACCGTGCCGCTGTACGACACCTCCGGGCCGTACACCGACCCCGACCACCAGCCCGACGTGCGCCGCGGCCTGCCCGCGCTGCGCGACTCCTGGATCCGCCAGCGCGGCGACGTCGAGGAGTACGACGGCCGCGAGGCGCGGCCCGAGGACGACGGGATCAAGCACACCTCGCCGCGCGGTGGCGACCTGCGCAACCTGGACGCGGTCTTCCCCGGCCGCCCGCGCCGCCCGCTGCGCGCCCGCGACGGGGTGGCGGTGACCCAGCTCGGCTACGCCAAGCGCGGGATCATCACCCCCGAGATGGAGTTCGTGGCGCTGCGCGAGGGCCTGGAGCCGGAGTTCGTCCGTGACGAGCTGGCCCGCGGCCGCGCCGTGATCCCGGTGAACGTCAACCACCCGGAGGTGGAGCCGGCCATCATCGGCACCAACTTCCTGGTCAAGATCAACGCCAACATCGGCAACTCGGCGGTCACTTCCTCCATCGAGGAGGAGGTGGAGAAGATGACCTGGGCCACCCGCTGGGGTGCCGACACCGTCATGGACCTCTCCACCGGCCGCAACATCCACACCACCCGCGAGTGGATCCTGCGCAACTCCCCGGTGCCGATCGGCACCGTGCCGCTCTACCAGGCGCTGGAGAAGGTGGACGGCCGGGCCGAGGAGCTGAGCTGGGAGGTCTACCGGGACACCGTCATCGAGCAGTGCGAGCAGGGCGTCGACTACATGACGGTGCACGCCGGCGTGCTGCTGCGCTACGTCCCGCTGACCGCCCGCCGCAAGACCGGCATCGTCTCGCGCGGCGGCTCGATCATGGCCGCCTGGTGCCTGGCGCACCATCAGGAGAACTTCCTCTATACCAACTTCGAGGAACTCTGCGACATCCTGCGCGCCTACGACGTCACCTTCTCGCTGGGTGACGGCCTGCGCCCCGGCTCGACCGCCGACGCCAACGACGAGGCCCAGTTCGCCGAACTGCAGACCCTCGGCGAGCTCGGCCGGATCGCGCGGGCCAAGGACGTCCAGGTGATGATCGAGGGCCCGGGCCACGTCGCGATGAACAAGATCAAGGAGAACATGGATCTCCAGAAGGAGATCTGCGACGAGGCCCCCTTCTACACCCTGGGCCCGCTCACCACCGACGTGGCGCCCGGCTACGACCACATCACCTCGGGCATCGGCGCCGCGATGATCGCCTGGTGGGGCACCGCGATGCTCTGCTACGTCACGCCCAAGGAGCACCTGGGCCTGCCCAACCGGGACGACGTCAAGACCGGCGTGATCACCTACAAGATCGCCGCCCACGCCGCCGACCTCGCCAAGGGCCACCCCGGCGCGCGCGACTGGGACGACGCCCTCTCCGACGCCCGCTTCGAGTTCCGCTGGGAGGACCAGTTCAACCTGGCCCTCGACCCGGAGACGGCTCGCGCCTTCCACGACGAGACGCTGCCCGCGGAGCCGGCGAAGACGGCGCACTTCTGCTCGATGTGCGGGCCGAAGTTCTGCTCGATGAAGATCTCGCAGAAGATCCGCGACGAGCACGGCGACGGGTCCAGTGCCGTGAGCTCCGAGTTCGACGCCGAGGCGCTGGCGGGCATGGCGGAGAAGTCCGCCGAGTTCGCGGCCCAGGGCAACCGGGTGTACCTGCCGCTGGCGGACTGACAGCTGAAGCGCCGACCTGGGGATCTCCACCTTCAGGTCGGCGCTTCGCTGTTCCGTGCGGCCGGTGCAAGGACGGTGCAAGGGCGGTGTACCCATCCACCCCGCCGGGGCCTCGGCGCGTCAGGAGGAGCTCTCCGACGGCTCGAACCACACGCTGGTCATGGGTGAGTGGGTGGTCCAGCCCAGCGTGGAGTAGAGCGCCTGCCCGTCAGGGGTGCCGACGAGCACGCCGGTAGTGGCGCCGGCTGCGTGGGCAGTGTCCTGCAACGTTCGCATCACCAGGCCACCGAGCCCGCGACGCCGGTGTTCCGGGGCGGTCTCGATCTGGTCGATGACGGCGCTGCGGCCGGTCGGGGCGACCTGGCCGCGGGCGGCGAAGTGCCCCTCGGAGGTGCGGACCAGCACGCGGGTGACGCCGCCCCGGGTCCAGCGGGTCAGGGTGTAGCCGGCCGGAACTTCGGGCCGCTCGGGGGCGAGCGGCACGGTCATCAGGAATGCGACCTGGTCGAACTGCCAGCCGGGGCCGAGCCATGGCCGGACGACGCCCTCCGCCGCGAACAGCTTCAGCCACGTCCCCGGCGCACTCGTATCGGCCACGATCTTGCGCACCTCTGCCTCGCCGGGAGCGGGCAGCACATGCCGCGACACGTGCGTGGCCTGCCCCATGTCGATCGTCCAACCCCATGGCTGCTCGATCGGATCGGACGCGCCGCGCGAGACGATCCAGCCGTCAACCCACATCCGTACGAGCTCGCCAACCGTGACGTCGTGCACTGCCGCCCCCTAGTATGTAATAGGTGCAACGCTACCGCATCACTTACGGGTGATGTGGCCGGCGGCTCTCGGTCAGCCGATCCTGCTTGATCCGCCGGGCCGTTGTCGACGCGGCTGCCCCGTTTGCCCCTGGCGCGACCTGCTCCTTGCGAAAGCTCTCAAAGTCTCTCCTGTTGTGGGTAGTTGGTGGTTGAATCGCTGCGCGGGGGCAGCCGGGGAGGCGGCATCGCTATGCGCGAGATCGAGGTTCGGGGCGGGAGTTGGTCTCACGCGGCAACTACTCTCCCAGGCAGCGGGGCTGGGCGTTCCTGAGGAGTAGGCCCGCTGGTGGACGCGCTTCTGGCGACAGTCGAGGACGGTCCGCCGCCGCAGGACGCACCGACAGGCGGCGGTACCGGGGCGGCCTGAGATGGCGCGTCCGCTTGAGGGTCCGTTCAGCGCTCCGTCCAGCACGACCTTGCGGTTCGCCGAGGTCGCCGCCCAGGGCAACCGGGTGTACCTGCCGCCGACAAACTGACGGTCGTTCATCGTTGGACCTGCTCTGGGGCTGGAGGTGCTTCACGGAGCAGGTCCGCGGGTGTTTGACGGTCATGCGGGCGCGCCGGCGAGCACGCCGGTGGCGCGGTCCGCCGTGAGCACACCGAGGATGTAGCCGTCGTCGTCGACGACGGGCCAGACCGCCAGGCGCTTGATGCGCATCGCGAGCGCGGCCAGGGTCAGACCCATGGTCGGCCAGGCGAACGGGCCGCGCTGGTGCGAGGTGGCGCTGATCGCGGTCCGCTCGGTGTACCAGGAGCTGGCAAGGAACGGGTGGAGTCCGGTGCGGGTGACCAGCCCCTCGCAGCGGCCGTTGTGGTCGCGGACGAGCAGGTACTCGACGTGGGCGCTGTGGAGGATGTCGTTGGCCCGGTCGACGGTGTTGTCGTCGGCTATCTGGTAGTCGCAGGTTTCCATGGCGTCGGCGACCGTGAGGCCGTGGTCGCGCTGTGCCGACTGCGGTGAGTGAGTGGTCACGGTTTTCACCGTTTCCCGTCTCCGGCTGCCCGCTCGGGGGCCGCCGGGCTGTCCTTCACCCAGAACGAAGCCGGAACGAGTACCGGAATGCGGGATGCCCTGGATGTCTTCGAGGCTACTCCGGTGGCGGGCGGCCCCGGGGAAGGGCGCTGCGGAGTACGTTGGGAGACAACCAAGGACATTCCGTACACCGGCATCAGCGTCGACGTCGCCCTGGGTCATGATTGGTCCCTTCGCGGACCAGACGGGCGGCTCCATATGATGCCGACTCTCTTCTTCCCTGCCCCTGCCGGGCCGTGGTCATCGGCCGATGAATCGCTGCTGCCGCGGCTGGTACTGGAGCCGTCGATGTCGCGTGAGGGTGTCTTCGACGGTGCTTGGTGGCCCCGCTCGAACCACCTGGTCGGCGAGCTGCCGGACTTGATCACCGCGCTCGGTGCCCACTTCGGGCGCATCATCCGGGTCGGCCTCGACACCACGGCCTGGGAGGGCGTGCCCCGGTCCGTCGTGGTGAACAACCTGATGATCAGGATCAACTGGTTCACCGGCAGCGACGCGACGATCAGTCTCACACGGGGCTTCCAGGACCACTTCCTGCTGCTGGTGGTGCCGCCCGGCACCGACCCGGCCACAGCCGCCTCGGCGATGGCCGGAGCCGCCACGACCGGAAACCACACCCCGGCAGCCGAACTCCTGCTGGTTTGATGACCGATGGCCGGCATCGGGACCGGCCGCGGCTACATCGCGGACATCCGGTCCTCCCAGCCGTCGTTCGCCCTCTTCAAGGACGGCGAGCTCGTCTACTTCATCCCGCGTCACCGCATCGAGGCCCGCGACCCGCAGGCGGTGGCAGCCGACCTCACCGCGGCGTTCGACGAGTTCGGCGAGTAGGCCCGGCCGGCCGTTCCGGGTGAGTGATGCCCCGGAACGGCCGCCCAGGCAGGGGCAGTTCAGCTACCCGGTCACGCGGCCTCCAGGGCGCGCCGGATGACCGCCGAGCCGTGCTCCATGGACTCGGCGATCGGTGCGGCCAGGGCGTCGGGGAGGACGTCGGTGTGCCACACGAATCTCGTCCGGCCGTCGGCTTCCGGCAGCGCCTGCATGGAGGCGTGGTGGTGGGACGGGTGGAGGCTGCCGCCGATGACCGTGTAGGCGACCCGCATCGCCTGGTGGTCGAGGTCGACGAGCCGTTCGAGGACGATCGTGCCGTCGGCGAAGGTGACGGTGCGGGTGTCCGAGTTCAGATGGGTGTCGATGACGAACCCGGGTGCGAGGCGCTCGTGTACCGCGCCGTAGTCGCTGAGCACCGCCCACACCACCTCGGGGTGGGCGTCGATGATGAGTTCCTTGTGGATCGAGGCCATGGTGATCGACTCCCGGTCAGGCTGAAGCGAGGCAGAACAGGTGGCCTTCGGGGTCGGCGAGAACGGTCCACTGGTCCCCGCCGGGCTGGAACTCGGGCTTGGCCGCTCCCGCCGCGAGCAGTTCCTGCACCGCGATCTCCGGGTCGGCGACCGTGAAGTCGAGGTGGGCGTGCTTGGCGATGTCGGGCCAGCTCGGCCCTCGGTAGTCGGCGATCCGCTGGAAGGCCAACTGGACTGTCCCCTGGCCCAGCTGGACGAAGTCGTCGTCGGCCTGCCCGATGTCCCAGCCGGTGAGCTTCCGGTAGAAGTCGGCGAGCGCCCGGGGATCGGCGCAGTCGATGGTGATCGCGGTGAGCTCTGCGTGGACGGCCATGGATGGTTCCCTTCGTGTCATCAAGTGCCCCAAGGATCCGGGGTGATGGCCATGACGGTCTTGAAGATCCTTGCGGGCCGTTCTGTCGTACCCGGCGGCTACCGTTCGCGGCATGCTCTCGGCTTCCACCCTCGCCGCCCGGCCCGAGTTCACCGTGGCCGTGGTGGGGTGCCGTTCCGATCACCTCCGCTGGTCGGAGCCGGAGACCCGTGATGACCACCGCCTGGTGCTGGTGCGGCGCGGCAGGTTCCGGCGCCGGGTCGACGGCGCCGAGGCCGATCTGGATCCGACCATGGCCTACCTGGGCGCACCCGGTGAGGAGGAGCGCTTCGCGCACCCGGCCGGCGGCGACCTCTGCACGTCGGTCAGTTTCAAGCCCGCCCTGCTGGGACGCCCTCCCACTGCGGCGACCGTCTACGTGGACGCACGCGTCGATCTCGCCCACCGCCGTCTCGTCGCCGCCGCGGGCACCGGCGACGTCGACTACGCGCTGACCGAGGAACTGCTGCGCCTGGTCGCGGCGGCGGCCGGTGAGCCGTCCGTCCAGTCGCGTCCGCGTCCGCGTTCGCAGCCGGCCGATCGGGCGCTGGCTGCCGCGGCGCGGGAGGCGATCACCGAGGAGGCGGCGGAGGCGGCGGGGCTGTGTGGCCTGGCCGCGCTGCTGGAGGTGTCGCCCTACCGGCTCAGCCGGGTGTTCTCCCGGGAAACGGGTGTCTCCCTGACCCGCTACCGCAACCGCGTCCGCGTCACCCGGGCCATGGACCGCATCGCCGAGGGCACACCCAGCCTCGCCGACCTGGCCGCACAGCTCGGCTTCGCCGACCAGGCGCACCTGACCCGCACCATCCGCGAGCACGTGGGACACACGCCGACCGCGCTGCGCCGACTGCTCGCGCCGGGGGCTGGGCCGGGGGATTGCCGCAGGTCGCCCGACCTTCGACGCTAGCCGGGGCGGATCCCGGCTGGTTACGGTAAGAGCAGGGTCCGATGCCGGTCCTCGCGCACAGAGCCCCACCAGGGCGGTGCGGCGAAGGCAGGGCTCGGCCTCGGGAAGTCTTCGGGCCACGCGGACTGGGCTGAGCCGGGCATCCGGGACCCAAGAGGAGGCCGTTATGGCCACCACGGTCAACCGTGCCGAGATCGAGGCCGACATCAAGGAGACGCTGGGCCTCGTCCCGCACTTCTTCACCAAGATCCCCACCGAGCTGCTCGGGCCGGAGTGGGAGATCTTCAAGCGGATCGAACTCGGCGAGACGCTGATCCCGAACAAGTACAAGGAACTGATCGGGGTCGGGCTGCACGCCGAGACCAAGTGCCGCTACTGCTCCCTGTTCCACACCGAGGCCGCCAAGCTCTTCGGCGCCACCGACGAGGAGATCCAGGAGGCCGTCCACTACGCCAAGGCCAGCCTCGGCTGGAGCGCGTACATCAACGGCATGCAGGAGGACTACGACCAGTTCGAGGCCGAGCTGAAGCAGGTCACCGACTACGTCCGCGCCAAGGCCGCGTGATGCAGCTGGAGAGGGTGCGGCCGATGGTGCTGCGCGGCACGTTCCACGCCTACGAGCTGGCCGCGCTCACCGCGGCCGCGCGGTACGTGGTGGAGTCCGCGCCCGCCGACATACCGGCGGAGTCGCTTGAGCAGCTGGCGAGTGTGCTGGCCGACTACGACGAGCAGGTGCGGAGCCTGTCGGCCCCGTCCGAGGCAGCCGAGGGGAGCTAGTATTACGTGGTAGAGGTAATACGGGATACCGGAGGCCCGAGGTGCGACTCAACAGCAAGGGGCAGGTCACCATCCCGGCGGAGCTTCGCGAGAAGTGCGGCTTGCGCCCTGGGGACGAGGTGGACGTGGTCGAGGAGGACGGCGGCCTGCGGATAGTGCGCCGGGTCGGGGAGGGCACGCGCGGACAGCGGTTGGCACGGCGAATGCGGGGCAGCGCTGCCGGGGGGATGACCACCGACCAGATCATGGAGCTGCTGCGTGGTGAGTAGCCGGCTGCGGCTGGTGGACCAGCACAAGGACAGGACGGTGACCCTCGTCGACTCGTGCGTCCTGCTGGATCTCATGACGGATGACCCCACCTGGGCCGACTGGTCCGAGGCCGAGCTGGCCAAGGCACAGGACGAAGGGCCGGTGGTGATCAACCCGATCGTCTACGCGGAGGTCTCGGTGGCGTATGCCGCGATCGAGGACTTGGACGCCGTGTTGCCGGTCGAGGACTTCACCAGGGAGCCATTCCCCTACGAGGCGGGATTCCTGGCAGGGAAGGCGTTCTTGCAGTACCGCAGGCGCGGTGGACGGAAGACCGCGCCGCTGCCGGACTTCTACATCGGTGCCCACGCGGCGGTCCGGGGCCATCGGCTGCTCACGCGTGATGCCACCCGGTACCGCACCTACTTCCCGACCGTCGAGCTGATCTGCCCGTAGCCGGTCCGCTCGACCGGGCGGTGGGGCCGGGAGCACCGTCCCGGCCGCGCCGCCGGTCAGCTCAGCCGCCGGTCACCTGGGGCCACAGCGGGCCGCCCTCCACCACTTGCCGGCCGATCCTCCGGCACCAGGCCTGTTCGGTGCCGTCCTCGTCGCGCCAGGACCACAAGCGGGTGGTGGCCAGGCGGAGTTGGCTGAGTTCGGTGAAGCCGACGGCGCCGTGGAGCTGGTGGGGTGCGGGCTCAAGCGGACGGGCGGTGGCCGATCTCGGCGAAGACCTCGTCGGTGTGTTCGCCGATCCGCGGGCAGTGCCGGTGCAGGCGGGCCGGGGTGGTCTGGAAGCGCACCGGCTCGCCGATCAGGTGGTAGGCGCCCTCGCTGGGGTGCTGGGCCGTCCGCAGCAGGCCGCCTTCGGTGGCGTAGGCGCTGTTCGCGGCCTCCGCCAGGCTCAGCACCGGGGCGGCCGGGATGCTGGCCGAGTCGCAGAACGCCTGCCACTCGGCGGTGCTGTGCCGCGGGGTGAACTCGGCTGCCAGCAGATAGAGTTCGTCGGCGTTGCGGGCGCGGTCGGGGAGCGTGCCGAAACGCGGGTCGTCGGCCAGTTCCGGGCGGCCGACGAAGGCGAAGAAGTCACGCCAGTTGCGGTCGTTGTAGGGCAGGATGCACATCCAGCCGTCCGCCGTGCGGGCCGCCCGGCGCTGGGAGCTGAGCGCCCGCGAGTAGCCGATCGGGCCTTCCGGCGGGTCCAGGGTCGCCGCTGCCAGGTGCTCGACCAGGTTGAACGCCAGCATGGTGTCGGCCATCGGCACCTCGACGTGCTGCCCCTGGCCGGTGCGGTCGCGGTGGTGCAGCGCGGCCAGCACCGACTGCGTGATCACCAGGCCGCAGATCTTGTCGGCGAGCACGGTGGGGACGAAGTACGGGATGCCGCTGACCTGTTCGTTCAGCCACACCAGGCCGGAGGCTGCCTGCACGATGTCGTCGTAGGCCGGGCGGCTGCCGAGTGCGGAGTCGCTGCGGAAGCCCTGGGCGTTGAGGTAGACCAGGCCGGGGTGGCCGGCCGCCACGTCCTCGTAGCCCAGGCCGAGGCGTCGCAGGGCCTGCGGGCGGAGGTTGGTGATGAACACGTCCGCGGTCGCGATCAGGGCGAGGAGTGCGTCGCGGCCGCCCGGGGCCTTGAGGGTTGCTCAGCTACGTCGCCGCCGACCTCTGCCTTGCGCTCGCGCCCGAGCAGGTGCGCACCCTGGGGATCCCCGGGGTGACCTACCGCCCGCTGCGCGGCGACTCTCCGTACCTGGAGACCACGGTCGCGGCCATCCACCGCTCGGGCTCCCCGGACGCCGCGGTGCGGGAGGTGCTCGGGATACTCACCGCCCTTTGACCCGCCGCACGGCGGTCACCTCCCGCAGGCTACTGATGCGTATGGCGTTTCGGCCGCCTCTGGTGGATACGTAGAAAAGCCGTACAGGGACCGGCGCTGCTATATTCAACATGGCTATTGGTCTTATATAGCGGAGGTCAGTATGACTGTGACAACCATAGACCTGGATGATGACGCGCTGGCGAAGGCTCTGCGCTTCTCCGGCGGCGCCACCAAGAAGGAAGTGGTCAACGCTGCGCTGCGCGAGTACGCCGAGCGCCATGAGCGGGCAGCCCAGCGGGCTCGGCACTTCCAGGCCGCGCAGCACTGGGACTACGAGGGTTGGCATCAACTCCGTGAGGCCGAGAAGCGGGTCGAGGAGTGATCCGCTACCTCGCGGACTCCACCGCCATCTGGCGGCTTTCGCGCGAGCAGCACCTGAACATCGCGTGGGGCGAGGACATCGACCTGCGAGTCATCGGGTCCTGCGCTCCTCAGCGCACCGAGTTCCGTCGCTCCGCTCGCAACCGGGTCCACTACGAGCAGATGGGCGAGATGTTCGCCGACCTCTACCCGGATGTGCCACTGCCGAAGAACGTCTGGGGATGGGTCGAATCGGCGCAGTTCCGGCTGGCCCAGGCCGGGGGCGCCGTCCGTGCGCTGTCCACCGTTGACCTGCTGATCTGTGGCACGGCGGCCCATCACGGGCTGATCGTGCTGCACGACGACAACGATTTCGTCACCGCGGCGGGCGTCCTGGCGGATGTATCTCAGTGCAGTGTCCGCGATATTCCTTTTCGGTGAATTGCCGTCAGGCATCCTTGCCAGCAGATCACTTCTCACCGACCCGCGCGAACACCCGGTCCCGCAGCGCCGGCAGCGCGTCGATCGTCCGCAACGCGCCCTTGAAGACGCTCCGCCCCACCCGGCTGCCGCCCGCGAACTGGTCGGCGGTGCGCCGGGATGCGCGGACGGCGGCGAAGCCGTAGCCGCGCATCCGGTGCTCGTAGTCGCCGATGGCCTGCAGTAGCGGGAGGGTGCCGCGGTGGGCGTCGGTGAGGGCGCGGCAGAGCGTGTCGGCGTCGCGCAGGGCGGTGTTGGCGCCGATGCCGCGCATCGGGGTCATGGCGTGGATGGCGTCGCCGAGCAGGGTGACCCGGCTCGGCGTCCAGGGGCGGATCGGCACGCTGGTGCGGATCGGCAGCAGTGAGACGGTGTCCGGGTCGGAGCGTTCGACCACCGTGCGCAGGTCGGGGTGCCAGCCGCGCACCAACTCGGCGACGACCGCGCGTAGTTCGGAGCCGTCAAGGGAATCCAGGCCGGGCGGGAACCGTTCGGTCCGCCTGCCGTACGCCCACATCAGGTAGCTCGCGGTGTTGTCGAACAGAGCCCCGGGGTCGTGGGTGGCACCGAAGCCGTCGGCGCGCGGGACGTGCTGCTCGGCGTAGATGTGCGGGGCGAGGAACATGCCGGCGTCGGCCGGCGGGATGACGTTGGTGGCGCCCGCGAACAGCCGGCCGTCGACGGCCCGGCGGTGCTCGGGAGTGAGCAGGTACTTGCCGGCGATGGTGCGGATGCCGGTGTCGACTCGCTGGGCGTGCGGCAGATACTGGTGCCGCACGGGGGAGTTGCCGCCGTCCGCGCCCACCAGCACGTCCGCGACGGCGGTGCTGCCGTCCGTGAAACGGCACTCGATCCGGCCGTCGGGGAGCTGCCGGTAGCCGGTGAAGGTCCGGCCGAAGTGCACGGTGTCGTCGAGCCCGGCGAGCAGCACCTGGCGCAGGGTGATCCG
Organism: Kitasatospora sp. GP30; assembly: GCF_029892145.1. Taxonomy (NCBI): domain Bacteria; kingdom Bacillati; phylum Actinomycetota; class Actinomycetes; order Kitasatosporales; family Streptomycetaceae; genus Kitasatospora; species Kitasatospora sp. GP30. Next base: position 141,723 of record NZ_JARZAH010000010.1, on the reverse strand, counting down.
GCTGACCGAGTGGTGGGCGCGGACCGGGTCGGCCTGCTGCGGTAGCCGGATGCTGAGCAGGGTCTCCAACTGCTCGGTGCGCATGGTGAAGCTCTGCGCCCCGTGGTCCCCGGTGGTGGCGAGGAAGGCCTGCCACAGCTCGTCGGGCAGGCAGGCCCGCAGGGCGCGGGCGCCGTGCGGGTTGATGTGCACCCGGTAGCCCTGCAGGCGGTCGGTGGGGGTGCGGTCGCGCTCGTGGACGTCGACCTTGATGCCGTTCTTGGTGAGGCCCTGGGCGAGGGAGAGGCCGCCGATGCCGCCACCGATGATCGCGACGGTGAAGTCCCGTGTGTCGGTCATGCTCTGACTATCAATCAGTGAGTTGATTGTGTCAATCAGTTGATTGATTGTGCTCTGGCATCGACTGATACGCTCGACGGGTGACCCAGCAGCAGCGACGCCGCGCCCCCGAGGCCGGCCAGCGGCAACGCGACCCGGAGCGCACCAAGCGGCTCATCCTCGAAGCGGCCACCGCGGAGTTCGCGGCCCACGGCTACGCGGCCACCCGGATCAGCGACATCGCCGGCCGCGCCGGGGTGAACAGCCAGCTGATCTCGTACTACTTCGGCGGCAAGGACGGCCTGCACCAAGCCGTGCTGCGCCAGTGGTGGGACGCCGACGCCCGGATCGCCGACCCGGCGCTTCCGCTGGGCGAGGTGGTTGCCGGATACCTGCGCTCCAATACCGAATTCCCCGAGCTGGGCCGCCTGTTGATCTGGTCCGGCCTCACCGGTGAGGGCACCGAGGAGCCCGGCCTGCGGGCCCAGATGCAGCAGCACCTGGACGACCTGCGCCGCCGCCAGGCCGCCGGGGAGCTCGCCGCCGACCTCGACCCGGCCTACGTGCTGGTCGCTCTCTTCGCCGCCGCCTCTGCCCGGCTCGCCTTCCCGCACATCGCCCGGGCCGTCACCGGCCTGGAGCCCGACTCCCCCGAGTTCACCGACCGCTACGCCGACCAACTCGCCCGCATCGTGGAGCGCTTGGCGGACTGACCGGTCATGGCTCCAAGAGCGCGAGGGTGCCGGTGACTGTGCGTAGCAGGGTGGGGGCGTCGGCGCCGGTGCGGGAGTGGAGGTTGACGCCGTAGGCGAGGAGGGCGAGGGTCTCGGCGGCGGTGTCGGGGGCGACGTGCGGGGCGAGCTGGCCGGCGCGGCGGGCGGTTCGCAGGGCGGTGTGCAGGGCGTCGCGGAGTTGGCGGTGGTGCTCGGCGAGGAGGGCCAGGACCGCCGGGTCCTGGTGTTCGCCGCCCAGGTGGGCGTTGACGACCATGCAGCCCCAGCCGGCGTGCTCGCCGGAGCAGCGCACCTCGATCAGTCCCGCGAAGAAGTCCCGCACGGCGGGCAGGCCCCGGTCGTCGTCGGCGAGGTGGCGGAAGGCGGGTTGGGCGCGGTGGTGCAGGTAGCGGCGGATGGCGGCGAGGTAGAGCTGCTGCTTGCCGCCGAAGGTGGCGTAGAGGCTGGAGCGGTTCAGTCCAGTGGCGGCGACGACGTCCTGGATCGACGCCTCGGCCGCGCCGCGCTGCCAGAACAGCTTCTCGGCGCGCTCCAGCGCGAGCTCCGGGTCGAAGTGCTTGATGTCGGGCATGTCGGACCGCTCTCGGGTACTTGAAATGATTGTTCCAAGATAGTCCTTGACGTGGGGTCTGACGAATCATCATCCTGGAACGACTGGTTCAAGTTCATGGATCACGACACCCGAGCACGACGCTCCATCAGAGAAACGGCGGCACCTGTGAGCCTTCACGAACAGCTGCGTGGCGTGTACGAAGACGGACGCCGGAGGATTCCGGCGGAGCTCGCCGAGATCATGGACCGCAACGGGCGCGAGCTGGCCGCCTCCGGCCTCGCGGAGCGCGCACTCGGCGTGGGCGCCCCGGCCCCGCGGTTCACGCTGCCCGCGGCCACCGGGCGGCAGGTCGCCCTGGACGAACTGCTCGCCGACGGGCCGGTGGTGCTGACCTTCTACCGCGGCGCCTGGTGCCCCTTCTGCAACCTTGCGCTGCGGGCCCTCCAGGAGCACCACGACACGATCACCGCCCGCGGCGCCCGCCTGGTGGCCGTGTCGCCGCAGATCCCCGACGAGAGCCTGACCCTGGCCGAGAAGGAGCAGCTGGCCTTCGACGTGCTCAGCGACCTCGGCTCGGAGGTCGCGGCGCGGTTCGGCATCGCCTTCGACCTCTCGGACGAACTGGGCGGCCTCTACGACCAGTGGGGCTTCGACCTGGAGCGCGTCAACGCCGGCCACTCCCGCACCCTGCCGCTGCCGGCCACCTTCGTGATCGACCGCACCGGCGTCATCCGCTGGACGTTCGTGGCCGCCGACTACGCCGTGCGCGCCGAGCCGGCCGACATCCTGGCCGCCCTGGACGCGCTCGGCTGAGCTGTGCCGTGGGTCGATTGTCGAGGACTCGTCACCGAGGAAGGCACGGCAGGTGACGGCTGCTCAGTAGCCGGTGGGGCGCACCAGGCCCGTCTCGTAGGCGAAGACCGCCGCCTGGGTGCGGTCGCGCAGGCCCAGCTTGACCAGGATGCGGCTGACGTGGGTCTTCACGGTCTGCTCGGCGACCAGCAGGGTGGCGGCGATCTCCGCGTTGGACAGGCCCTGGGCGATGAGGGAGAGCACCTCGGTCTCGCGTTCCGTCAGGTCGCCGATGCGGTCCTTGAGCGGGGCCTTGGGGGCGCTGGTGGTGCGGGAGAACTCGGCGATCAGGCGCTTGGTCACGCTCGGCGCGAGCAGCGCCTCGCCGGCCGCCACCACCCGGACGGCCTGGGCGAGTTCGGCGGCCGAGGCATCCTTGAGCAGGAAACCGGAGGCGCCCGCCCGGAGGGCCTCGTAGACGTACTCGTCGAGGTCGAAGGTGGTCAGCACCAGGACCTTGACGGTGGCGCCCGGCGGCTCGGTGATCAGACGGGTGGCCTCGATGCCGCCGAGCTCGGGCATCCGGATGTCCATCAGGACGACATCGGGGGCGAGTTCGGCCACCTTGGCGACGGCGTCGCGGCCGTCCACGGCCTGACCCACCACCTCGATGTCGGGCTCGGCGTTGAGTAGCACGGTGAAGCCCTGACGGATCATCATCTGGTCGTCGGCGATCAGTACGCGGATGTCGGTCACAGGGCGTCCTCAAGGGTGTCCGTAGCGGGAGTGGCGGTGCTGGGCAGGACGGCGGTGACTTCGTAACCGCCGTCCGGGGTCGGCCCGGTGGCCAGCTCGCCGCCCACCATGGCGATCCGCTCGCGCATGCCGAGCAGGCCGTGCCCGCTGCCCGGGCTGGGCGAGGCCGGGCGCTTCGGCGGGCTGTTGACCACCCGGAGGGTGAGGCCGCCGGCCTGGTAGCCGAGCTCCACCCGCACCGCGGCATCGGGCGCGTGCCGGATCGCGTTGCTGAGCGCCTCCTGCACGATCCGGTACGCCGAGAGGTCGACCCCCGGGGCCAGCGGGAACGGACGGCCGGTGGTCTCGGTGCTGACGGTGAGCCCGGCGGCGCGCACCTTGGCGAACAGCTCGTCCAGGCGCGCCAGGGTGGGCTGCGGGGCGTGCCGGGCGGCCTCCGGGCCGGCGTCCTCCGCGCGCAGCACGCCGAGCACCCGGCGCAGTTCGGTCAGCGCCTCGACGGCGCTGCCACGGATGCCCGCCAGGCTCTCCTTCAGCTCGTCGGAGGGATTCTCGGCCAGGTGCACGGCGACCTGCGCCTGCACCGAGATCACCGACATGTGGTGGGCGACCACGTCGTGCAGCTCGCGGGCGATCCGGCTGCGCTCCTCCAGCAGGGTGCGCCGGGCCCGCTCGTGGGCGTTGAGCTCCTCCTGGGCGATCAGTTCGTGGCGGGCCTCCTGGCGGCCGTGCAGTGCGGCGCCGAGCGCGGTGGCGACGAACTGGAAGACCACCATCGGCTTGCCGTTGCCCGGTTGGGCCAGCAGGCCGACGAAGACGTCCATCAGGAGGCAGGCCGCGAGCATTTCGACCGCCACGCGCAGTCGGACCTGCAGGGCCAGCAGGAACAGCAGGATGGCCTGCGTGACCAGCAGCACGGTGGTGAGTGCCATCGGCCCGGCGGAGCCGGCCCGCCAGCAGTAGGGCGCGACCACCAGCATCACCAGCAGCGAGATCCACCAGGCTCGGTGCGGCCGGAACAGCGCCACCACCAGCACGGACGCATTGAGGAAGGCGAGCGGCAGGCCGAGCGTAATGCCCATGCCGTAGCCGAAGACGAGCATGTTCGTCTGGGCGATGCCGAGGAGGACGGCGATCAGCACCACCGGTACCACTATCGCCGGGAACCAGTCCCCGCCCAGCCGCCTGGTGCGCGGCGCCCGTGTGACGGCCTGCGTCCACAGGTCATCGCGCAGGTTGTGCGGCAGCGCCCGCAGTGCGGCTGCCCATCGTTCGGTCATGTCCCCCCGCTTTCCAAGATCCACCTTAGGCATGCGGCACCGCCGGCGACAGGGTCCGAGCGGCCACGGCCACGGCCGTGGGACGGTCCGGCTCTTGGCCGCGATCCGGCTCGGGCGTGCGGCTCCGCTGCCGGCGGTCCCGCTCATGGCGGCGGTCCCGCGCCTGGCCGTGGTCCCGCTCAGGGCGGCGGCCCCGCTCATGGCCGTGGAAGGCGGCCCAGCACCCGAGCAGTGCCAGCGCGAACACCGGCAGCCAGGCCAGCCGGGCGAGCACCCAGCCGGCGCCGTCGGGTGCGGTGTGCAGGCCGGGTAGCGGTCCGGCGACGCACAAGCCGATCACGGTGACCGCCATCATCGCGGTCTGGTGCCAGAGGAAGACCGTCATCGCGAACAGGTTCAGCACGGCGACCGGCGCCCACGCGGCCGGGCGCCGCATCAGCCGCCGCAGCGGGCCGAGCAGCAGCAGCGCCGCGCCGCACTGGGCGAGGCCGAAGGTGACGGCCGCCAGGGTGACCGGGCCGAGGTTGGAGAGGCCGGAGCCGGGCACCCCGACCATGGCAGCGGGGTAGCCGGCCCACCGGACCAGTCCGGCGGTCGCGGCGGCGCCGCCGAGCAGCAGCACCCAGCCGGTGGCGCGGCCGCGCAGCTCGCCGCGTGCCCAGGCCGCGCCCAGGCAGTACGGGACCAGCCAGCCGGCCGCCTCGTTCAGGTAACCCAGTGCGGCGGGCCCGCCCAGCCCGAACCGCGCGGCGTCGACCAGCACCACGACGGCGAGCGGCCACCCCGGGTGCAGCCTGCCGACCAGCGGGGTCGCGGCGGTGAGCGCGGCGAAGACCAGCAGGAACCAGAGCGGCGAGACCGCCAGCCTGGTCAACGTGCACACGGTGCTCCAGCCGACCCCGGCGACGAGCATGGCGACCGCCGCCGCGCTCCATACCGCCAGCAGCACGGCCACCGGCCGGAACAGCCGGGTGAGCCGGGTGCCGAGCCACTGCCGGTAGCCGGTGCCGCTGGCCCGGGCCGTCCGGTAGCTCCGCTCGGCCACCAGGCCACCGGTCAGGAAGAACACCGCCAGGGTCTGGAACAGCCAGGAGACCGGGGTGAATTGGGGCAGCCGCTGGAGCGGGCTGGCGTCCAGCAGGTCGCCGCTGTCGGCGACCAGCGCGGTCACCAGCCAGTGCCCGAGCACCACGCCGAGGATGGCGAGGGCCCGCAGCGCGTCCACGGCGCGGTCGCGGTCCGGGGAGGTCGCGGCGTCGATCCGCCGCACCAGCTCACGCATCGCGGCCCGCCGGAGTGCCTGCCGGGGCGGGGGTCTGGCCGAGCACGATCCGGGCGATGCCGGTCAGCGCGGGGCTGCCCGGCTTGAAGTAGTCGCTGTGGCCGCCGCTGCCGGCCGCGAAGACCCGGGCGCCGAACCCGGGCGAGACCGGGTCGGTGCCGAACCCGACCGTGGTGAAGGGGAGTTCGAGCTTCAGATGGGGCACGTCGGCGATCCAGTCGGTGGCGCCCCGGCCGGCCCAGACGGTGGCCTTGGTGTGCAGCGCGGCGACGTCGTCGTAGCCGGTGCCGGGGCTGCCGAACAGCACCAGATCGGAGACGTCCAGGCCGGAGGCGGCCCGACCGCAGACCACGGACCCGTAGGAGTGGCAGAGCACCGAGAGCCGGCTGCCGGGCCGGGCGGCGCGCAACTGGGCGACGAACCGGTCCAGTTCGGGTGCGGCCCGGTCGGCGCGGTCGGCGGTCAGGATCGCCGGCTCCTTGGTGCTGGGCGTCTTGTAGCCGAGCCAGGCGATGACGGCGGATCCGTCGCCCAACTGCCGCTGGAGCGCGGCGGCGTCGGCCCGCAGCCGTGCGTAGCTGTCGAAGTCGGTGTCCGCGCCCGGGACGAGCACGGCGATCCGCTGGGCCGTCGCCAGGTCGCCGAAGACCTCGCCGCTGCGGCCGCCGTCCCGGCCGTCGAAGAACAGGAACTGCCGTGCCGGGTCCGCCATCTCCGTCAGCGCGGTGGCCCGCCCCTGGTCGCCGTGGGCCGCCGCCATCCGCTCGGCCGCCACGATGTCGGTGCGGGTGGCGGCGTACCGCTCGGCGAGCGTCGCGGTGCTGACGCCGCTCAGCGCGGCCGGAGCTGTCGGAGCGGGCGCGGGCACGTCCGCCGGACCGGCCGCCCCCATCGCCGGAACGGCCAGCGCCGCGGTGACGAGCGCGGCGGACAGGGTTCGTCGCAGACGGCTGCTGAGCGGACGAAGGCGGGGCACCATGGCGGATGGTCCTTCCGGGGCCGGAGGTCTCTTGCGTTTCCGACCCTGAACTTATGGATCCCGCTCGGTGGTTGGCGTCCCGCTGCGGAGGGCTCTGTGCGGGTAGCTCTCAAGTACTACGGGTGCTACGGCGCCGGCTTTGGCCGGGCCGCTGATTCGTTGAGGATTCGTCACCACAAAGGTGGAGACATCTTGTGTGCGGACCGGGTACTGTGCGCGATCGTCCGAACATGATGCTTATCTGATCCTTATGTGAGAATCTCTGTGAATCTCGACTTCAGCGCTCAGCCGCTGTTCTCCTGGTATGTGGTGCTGCTGCTGGTCAGCGGGGTGGCCATGGTGGCCATCGGGGTGCTCAACACCGGTGGCGCGCTGAGCGCCGGGTGGCGGGCGTTCAATGTGCTCGCGGGTCTGGGCTTCGTCGGGTACGGCATCTACCTGGGGTTCATCTCCCAGAGCGGGTCGTACATCATCTTCTTCAAGGCGTTCATCCTGCCCGTGGTGCTGATCGGCCGGTGGGTCCGCTCACTCGGTGCCCGCAAGAACGTGCAGCAGCCGGTGACCGCCGCCCAGTACCAGCAGGCCGCCGCCTACCAGCAGCAGGCTCAGGCCAACCCGTACCAGCAGCAGGGCCAGCCCAACCCGTACCAGCAGGCCGCACAGCCGGCCCAGCCGCAGCAGTCGTACGACCCCAATCGCTGACCCGCAGTCAGAAGCGGTTCAGGACAGCGCGTCCTCGGTGAGTTCGAGGTACTGCGCCAGCCGCTGCCGGTTCTCCACCAGCCGCAGCGCCAGGTGGCGCAGCTGGATGAGGTCGGCGGGGCTGAAGCCGGCGAAGAGGCTGGCGATGGCCCGCTGGGCGGGTTGGCGGTAGGCGTCGAGCCAGCCGCGCCCGCTGGGGGTGATCCTGGCCGGCGGGGTGGCCGGGTGCTCCGGGTCGGGGATCCGTTCGACCAGGTGGTGCCGCGCCAACTCGTCGAGTGCGGCGGTGATGTCGTGGGTGCCGAAGCGGGCGGTGTGGCCCAACTCGGCCATCGGCAGTGCCTCGCCGCTGGTGGCGTTGAGCCGGAGCAGCAGGTCCACTGCTCCGGCGCTCAGCGAACGGCCCTTGGCGTCCCGCAGTCGCATCTGGTCCACGGCGTGGTGCGCGGCGCAGACCGCGGCGGCGGCCTCCAGGTCCAGCGTCTCGTCGCTCAGTGTGAACTCGGCCATCACGGTTCTGACGGTCGGGTCGAAGAGGCAGTCATCGGCGTCGTGCGCCAGGGTGCTCTGGGGCGCCAGCGGAGACTCGTGTACCTGCTTCATAATGAAGTCATACTTTAGTAGCGAAGCATGACGGTGCGTCAAACATGCAGGTGAGAGGCCGCCTCATACGTCGCCTCAGGCGGTGGTCACCGGCCCCAGGACGGTGTCCAGACCGGAGAAGGCATACGCCGTCTGCCCCGTGAAGCCCAGCGCCAGATCCAGCCGCTCGCGGCTGTAGCCGTCCATGTCGGGCAGCTCGTCCTGGGCGAACCAGGCCACCTCCAGTGACTCATCGTCATTGACCCGGGCCTGTCCGTCCACCACCGAGCAGCGGAAGGTCAGTTCCAGGTACTGCACCTGGTCCCCGTTGGGATAGGTCACCAGCGGCGAGACGGTCACCGAGGTCAGCTGCTCGGGCGCCACCCGCACCCCGGTCTCCTCGAAGCACTCCCGCACGGCGGCGTCGGCCGGCTGCTCGCCCGGGTCCACGATGCCGCCGACCAGTGCCCAGCAGCCGGTGTCGGCCCGCCGCCCGAGCAGCACCCGCTGCTGTTCGTCAAGGACCACGACACACGCCGCGGTGAGCCAGAGCGGCCGGGTGCCGACCAGGGTGCGCAACTCTGCGAGGAAGGGGGGAATCGCCATGGGGAGAGCCTAGACGGCGATCGCTTCCGCCCGGCCCGGAAACGTGAAACCCCCCAGGTCCGGCCCGGACTTGCGACAGTACGCCGGGCGCGGTGGCAGCCTGCGGACAGTCGGCCGGGTTCGCTGGCGGCCGGCCGGGTGACGAGCGAGGCTGGGGAGCCGAAAGGGCCGTCCGACGGCTGCGTGCGGTGCGGCCGCGGGGGAGATGAGGTGGCCAGATGAACGTCGACAACCCTGAGCAGACGACACGGCAGGACACCCTGGAGGTCCCGGTCCTGCTCCCCGAGCCGCTGGCGGTGCTGCCCCTCGCCGACCCGGCCGAGCTGGCGGCCCGTCGGCTGCTCGCCCAGGAGCCCGAGGTGCTGGCCGGCTACCAGCAGGCGCTGCGGGAGATCAACAGTCCGCTGGTGGCCGACCCGCACGCCTGGGAGCAGTGCGTGGTGCAGGCCCGGCGGACCCTGATGGACTGCGCGGTCAGCCTGGCCGAGGGCCGGGCCACGGTGACCGGCACCGAGATCGCCGAGGTGGTGAACCTGGGCGGCGAGCGGATCCGCCACGGTCTGCACCTGACCCACTCGATAAGAGCCGGGATGCTGCTGCTCGACGTGGTGCTGAGCGCGCTGGCCACCGCCGTCACCGAGGCCGGCCTGTCCGAGGCGGACCCGGACCACGAGGAGGCGGACGGGCGCTGCCCGGAGTGCAGCGCGCCCGACCGCTGGGCCGAGGAACTGGCCGCCGCCCGCTGCGGGCACTGCAGCGGCCACTACACCGCCGCCGTTCGCTCGCTCCAGGAGGGCGTGAGCCGGCGGCTGGCGCTCGGCTCGATGGGCTACGACACCTTCCTGCTGGGCAGGGTGCAGGAGCTGAACGACCTGGGCCGGCTGCGGCTGGCCCGGGAGATCCACGACCAGCTGGGCAACTCGCTCAGCCTGGCGCTGCGCCAGCTGGAGCTGGCCGAACTGCGCGCCGAGCCGGCCGCCGACCCGCACCTCAAGGCGGCCCGAACGGCCGTGCTGGAGGCCATGGACACCACCCGGCAGCTGGTCACCGAGCTGCGCCACTGCAATGTCGCGGGATCGCTGGAGCTGGCGCTCAAGAGCTTCGCCTCCGCCATGTCCGAGGCCGGCGGCGCGGTGCGGATCTGGGTGAAGGGCTCCGACGACTGGGTGCCGGCCGAGCTGGCCGAGGAGCTGTTCATCATCGTGCGCGAGTGCCTGCGCAACTCCCTGCGGCACGCCCAGGCGGGCAACATCGTGGTGCACGTGGACATCGCCCCGCACGAAGTGCAGGCCGAGGTGCTGGACGACGGCCGCGGCTTCGACCCGGCCGCGCCGCCGGGCAGCTCCAACGGCCTGACCGGGATGCGGGAGCGGGTCCAACTGCTGCACGGCACGCTGGACATCGCGTCCACCCCGGGCAAGGGCACCCAGGTGATGATCTGGATCCCGATCGAGGAGCGGCCGGCATGACCGCCCCGGTCGCGCCCGAACCGCCCACCGGGGTCCCCGCGGCCGAAGGCCCGGCCGCGGTCCGGATCCTGGTCGCCGACGACCACACCCTGCTGCGCGAGGCGCTCTGCGAACTGCTCGCCACCGAGCCGGGCTTCGAGGTGGTGGCCCAGGCCGGCACCGGCACCGAGACGGTCGCGCTGGCCGCCCGGCACCGCCCGGACGTGCTGCTGCTGGACATCGAGATGCCGGAGAACGACCCGCCGGTGACGGTCCGTCGGCTGCTCGCCCAGCAGCCCGAGCTGCGGATCATCGTGCTCAGCATGGACGACGGGCGCCGCCTGGTGCAGGAGCTGCTGGCGCTGGGAGTCTGCGGCTACCTGCACAAGAGCGTCAGCCGCCAGACCCTGGTCTCCACGGTCCGCCAGCGGGACGAGGGCAAACACACGGTGACCGTCTCGGTCAGCCCGGGGAGCGTGTGGCAGGGCGGTGAGGCGGCGGACGACGAGCTGCCGGGCGGGCTGTCGCAGCGCGAGGTGGAGGTGCTGGAGTGGACCGCCCAGGCACTGAGCAACCGTCAGATCGCCTCCCGGCTGGGCATCACCGAGGGCACCGTCAAGCGCCATCTGCGCAACATCTTCGGCAAGTTGGACGCGGTCTCGCGGATCGACGCGGTGAACAAGGCGGTTGAGCTGGAGCTGATCCCGCCGCTCGGCGGCCGCAGCCGCCGCTGAGCAACCAACGGCGGCCGCCGCCACGCAAGCGGGGCCGCCGATCCGTCAACGGCTGCCGCCGCGTCGTCAACGCAGCCGGAGGAAGCTGTAGTTGCGCCCGATCTGCCGGAAGCCGCGGTGGGCGTACCAGTCCTTGGGCCAGTCCGCCGCGTCGGCGTTCAGGAAGAGCTGCGGGATGCCGGCCTCGGCGGCCAGCGCCAGACCGGTGGCCAGCAGGGTGTCACCGTGGCCCTGCCCGCGGTGCGGCTCGGCGGTCACCAGGTCCTCCAGCTGGGCCAGCCCGGCGGCGCGGTCCAGGTAGAGGTCGACCCAGCCGGCGATCTCGCCGTCCGGCGCCCGCACGGCCAGGAAGAGCACCTCCTCGGCGCCGTGCAGCCGGGCCGCGCGCCGCCCGTGCAGCTGCCGGGCCAGCTCCTCGTCCCCCGGCCACCAGCGCAGCTGCTGGGCGAGCACCGCCTCCCGCAGCTCGGCCACCGAGACCGGCTCGGCGGCCGGCTCGGGGCGCACGCACCCGGCGGTGTCCCGGGCCAGCACCAGTTCGACGTCCAGGCCGTACCCGGCGGCGGCCAGCACCGGCTCGGCCCGCCGGCCGAGCGCCTCGTCCAGCACGCTGATCCGGTAGTCCCGGCGGTCCCCCAGGCCCTGCGCGGCGAGCGCGGGGAGCGCCGCCGGGTCGGCCTCGGGCCCGGGCACGACCAGCTGGTTCTGCTCCTGGGAGCGGGGGAAGCCGGGGTGGCGGATCGCGAATGCGCCCGGCAGTTCGACGGTCTCGGGGGCTTGACGGCGGGCGAAGGCGGCGCGGAAGGCGGTCACGCGCTGGAGCAGATCCGACATTCCGCCATCGTGTGATCGTTCCCTGGTCCGGGCAACCGGATTTCCCCTACCCTGCCGGGCATGGGATCACGGGGGTTGCGGGGCGCCTGGTACGCCAACGACGGCCTGGCGTTCCTGCTGGAGCTGGCCGCGCTGGCCTGGCGGACCCGGACCGACGGAGCGTCAGCCCGGGTCGTCGCACTGATGGACCGTCAGTCCACCGGCAGCCGAGCCACCAGCAGCCGGCCCTCCATGGTGACCCCGCCGTCCATCGCCACCGCGAGCTCGTCGGCGTAGATGTACGGGCCGGGCACGTACGGCGGCTCGCCGGTGTCGGCGGTGGCCTCGCCGGTCAGGTACGGGATCGGGCTGTGCCCGTGCACCACCCGGTGGCCGCCGTAGGTGGAGAGCAGCTCGCCGGCCGCCATCGGCCCGCCGGGACCGCGGAACGCGAACCGCTTGGTGAACCGGCGGAACGCGTCCCACCACTCGTCCGCGCCCTCGTCGGCCAGCAGGTTGTGCACCGCGTCGTTGACCTCGGCGATCGAGTCGCCGAACTCCAGGTAGGCGGTGGTGTCGGAGTGCAGCAGCAGGTGGCCGTCCTCCAGCGCGATCGCCGGCAGCCGCTTCAGCCAGCTGATGTGGTGGCCCTGCAGCCGCTCCAGGTCGTGCTGCTGGCCGCCGTTGAGCAGCCAGGCGGCCCGGAACGAGGCGGTGCCGGCGGTGGACTGCACCGGCTCGTCGCCGTACCGGTGGGCACCGAGGAAGAGCAGTTCGTGATTGCCCATCAGGGCCCGGCAGTAGCCGCCGGCCGCGGCCGCCTCGGCGGCCAGCTGCATCACCAGGTCGATGACACCGATGCCGTCCGGACCGCGGTCGGTGAAGTCGCCGAGGAACCAGATCCGGGCCCGCCCGGCCGACCAGTGGCCGTCGGCGTCCACCAGGCCCTGCTGGTGCAGGGCGCCGAGCAGCTCGTCCAGGTAGCCGTGCACGTCGCCGACCACGTAGAGCGGGCCGACCGGGCCTGGCTCGCCGATCGGCGGTAGCTGCGGCGCGGGGCGCAGGTCGTCCTCGCTGATCGGCGGGCCGAGCTCGATGGTCGGCGGGTCCTCGGTCTGCATGGCGGGCGGCTCGGGCGCCTGGAAGATCGGCTGGGTGGGTGTGGCGTGCCCGGTCACCGGCCAGTGCTGCTCCAGGTAGCGCGCGCCGCCGTACCCGCTGTAGGTGGCGTCGGTCCCGGTCGGCCGGCTCTCCGGGTCGCCGGGCGAACCGGGGTAATCCGCAGGGGTGTTGGGCTCGTAGTACGAGCCGTACGGCAGCACGTCGAGGTCCTGGTGCGGGTGGCGGCCTGAGTGGTGCGGTTCAGGCCCGGGGAAGCGGTCCTCGGGTGTCATCCGCCCATCATAGGAAGACCACTCTCCCGTCGTCCTCACCCGGTGGCCATCCAATCGATTTAGGGGGAATCTCTGCGAACGGCCCCGCGCGGTGTCAGACCTCGCCGGGGGCGCGTGGAGCGCTGACGGTGGTTCGGGGGCTGCGGCGCTGCGAGGAGGCCCGCACGATCAGCTCGGTCGGCATCAGCGTGCCCGGTGGCGGACCGCTGCCGGCGGTCCGGTAGCGGGGCTGGAAGAGCCGCGAGACGTCCACTCCGGTACCGGAGTCGACCCCCTCGATCGCGTCGATCAACAGGTTGACCACGGTGGTGCCGATCCGGCGCGGCTTGAGCGAGAGGGTGGTGATCGGCGGCTCGGTGCCTGCGTAGACGTCGCTCTCGCTGCAGCAGACCAGCAGCAGGTCGTCCGGCACCCGCAGGCCGTAGCGGCGGGCGGCGGCCAGCAGGTCGGTGCCGTTCGGGTCGAAGAGGCCGTAGACCGCGTCCGGCCGGTCCGGGCGGGCCAGCAGCCGGTCGGCCGCCACCGCCCCGGCGGCCGGGTCGTGCGCCGGGTAGGCCTCGTAGACCGGCTCCTGGCCGACGTGGGCGCACCACGCCAGATAGGCCTCGGTACTGAGTCGGGTGTAGGTGTCGGTGCTGGTGCCGGTGAGCAGGCCGATCCGGCGGGCGCCGGCCTCGCTGAGGTGGTCCAGGATCTCCAGCACCGCGGCCTCGTGGTCGTTGTCCACCCAGGCGGTGACCGGGCAGTTGCCCGGCTTGCCGTCGCTCACCACCGGCACGCCGGACCGGTAGAGCTCGCTGACCAGCGGGTCCTGGTCGGCCGGGTCGATCACCACGGTGCCGTCCAGGGCCACGTTGCTCCACACGTCGTGCCGGGAGGAGGCGGGCAGCACCACCAGGGCGTAGCCGCGGCCGAGCGCGGCGCTGGTGGCGGCCCTGGCCATCTCGGCGAAGTAGGCGAACTCGGTGAAGGTGAACGGCTCCTCGCCGTAGGTGGTGACGGTCAGTCCGATCAGCCCGGAGCGGCCGGTGCGCAGCGTCCGGGCGGCGGCGGACGGCCGGTAGCCGAGGCGCTCGGCGACCTCGCGCACCCGGCTGCGGGTTTCGTCGGGCAGGCGGCCCTTCCCGTTCAGCGCGTCGGAGACGGTGGTGATCGACACTCCGGCGGCTGCTGCCACATCCCGGATGCCGGCCCGTTCCAGACGTCGTGAGGTGGTGGCCCGCCGACCGCTCTGGTTGGCTGCTGCTGTCATGGCGCCACCGATCGTATGGTGCGTCAGGCATTGGTTGAACCACCTGTGCCGCGGCCTCGGAAGAACCGTTTCTCCTCGCTGCCGACGCATTCGACCCCTTGGATCGATGGTCTGATTTAGGCCGAATACCTCTGACATGTGCCATTGGAACGAGCGACAATGGCTGATCTGGGGCGGTGCTCCGGCCGGACATCTCACTCTGACGGGTGAGCGTGCTCGGTATCGTTCTGAGCACCCGACCGGGGACCGAACGCCGCGTGTGCCACCGGCGCGCAATTGAGCGCCGGGGCGCGCACGCAGCCTTGGTGCACGCCCTACCGGGCGTTCCCAGAGAGTGAAGGAGCACCATCGTGAGCGGTACGGCAGACCAGGGCCCGCGCCTGAGGCCGAGCCTCGACGGCATTCCCAGCTACAAGCCCGGCAAGCCGGCCGGTGCTGACGCGTTCAAGCTCTCCTCCAACGAGAACCCCTACGAGCCGCTGCCCGGCGTCCTGGAGGCCGCCGTCGCCGCCGCCGGCGCCATCAACCGCTACCCGGACATGGCCGCCACCGAGCTCACCGAGGAGCTGGCCAAGCGGTTCGACGTGCCCGCCGAGCACATCGCGCTCGGCACCGGCTCGGTCTCGGTGGCCCAGTCGCTGGTGCTGTCCACCGCCGGCCCGGGCGACGAGGTGATCTTCGCCTGGCGCTCCTTCGAGGCCTACCCGATCATCACCCAGGTCGCCGGCGCCACCCCGGTCCAGGTGCCGCTCACCGCCGACGAGGCGCACGACCTGGACGCGATGCTGGCCGCGATCACCCCGCACACCCGGCTGGTCTTCGTCTGCAACCCGAACAACCCGACCGGCGTCGCCATCCGCCGCGCCGAGCTGGAGCGGTTCCTGGACGCCGTGCCGAGCGACATCCTGGTCGTGGTGGACGAGGCCTACCGCGAGTTCCTCCGCGACGAGCAGGTGCCGGACGGCATCGGGCTCTACCGCGACCGCCCGAACGTCTGCGTGCTGCGCACCTTCTCCAAGGCCTACGGCCTGGCCGGCCTGCGGGTCGGCTTCGCGATCGCCCACGAGCCGGTGGCCACCGCGCTGCGCAAGACCGCCGTCCCGTTCGGCGTCAGCCAGCTCGCCCAGGACGCGGCGGTCGCCTCGCTGCACGCCGAGGACGCGCTGCTGGTCCGGGTGGCGGCGCTGGTCGAGGAGCGCACCCGGGTCGCCGCCGCGCTGGCCGAGCAGGGCTGGACGCTCGCCGACTCGCAGGCCAACTTCGTCTGGCTGCGGCTCGGCGACCGGACCATGGACTTCGCGGCGGCGGCCGCGGCGGCCGGTGTGATCGTCCGACCGTTCCCCGGCGAGGGAGTCCGCGTCACCATCGGCGAGACGGCCGCCAACGACATCTTCCTGTCGGTGGCGCAGGCCTTCCGCGCCGAGCTCTGATCCGGGTCCGGGGTGCCCGCCCGCCGGGCACCCCGGGCGCTCACTGCCGGGCGGCCGCGCGCTCGATCGAGCTGCGCTCCACACAGAACTCATTGCCCTCCGGGTCGCCGAGCAGCGCCCAGCCGAGGCCGTCGGGCCGGCGGTGGTCGGCCAGCAGGGTGGCGCCCAGGCCGAGCAGCCGGTCCACCTCCTCGTCCCGGGTGCGGTCGCCGGGCTCCAGGTCCAGGTGCACCCGGTTCTTCACGCTCTTGCCCTCGGGCACCGGGATGAACAGCAGGTTCGGCAGCGGCGAACCCTCCGGAGCCGCCACCATCACCTCCGGCTGCTCCTCGGTGCCGTCGTTGTGCATCGGCCGCCCCGTCACGGCGGACCAGAAGGCACCGAGCTCGAACGGGTCGTGGCAGTCGAAGGTGATGCTGCGGACGCGGGACGTCATATCGGCCTCCTGGCCTGGCAGTCGACGGTTCGTCAGGTCACACGTACTGTCTCGGGTACTGGTCTCACGTACTCGACACAGTTGATCATGTCCGCCGCCCGGGGCGTAGAGTCGGCGGCATGACCGGGGTGGGAGCGGACACGGCGGCGACGGGTGCGGCCGCCTGGGAGCGGCGGACCGCCGAGCTGGCCGCGCTGCGGGCCGGCGGACGCTGGCCGCACGGACCCTCCACCGCCCTCGCGGTGCTCGGCCAGGGCGGGCTGGAGGCCGCGCACCAGCGCTACCTCGCCTTCCTGCTCGACCCGCACGGCACCCACGGCCTGGGCAGCACCCTGCTCGCCGCCCTGCTGCGCCGCGCCCGGCGACCGGACCTCGCGGCGGACACCGCCGCACTGGCCGAGGCCGGGGCGACGGTCCGGGCGGGCGGCACGCTGCTGGTGAGCAGCCCGCGCTTCACGCTGGTGGTGGAGCTGCGGATCCGGGCCGCCGAGGGCCGGCCCGCCAGGCTCGGCTGCTCCGCGGACCCGGTGCTCGTCCACCTGACCCCGAGCGGCCGCCCCGGGCCGTCCGCCGCCCACCACCCGGTCTCGCTGCTCCAGCTCTCCCGGGACCTCGCCGCCGCACTCCAGACCCCGGCCCGCGGCGGCACCCACGAGGAGCGGGGCCGCGCCCTGGCGCGCGACTACCTCAACGTCCTGGAGGATCTGCTCGGCATGAGTCCGGTGAACGACGCCGCGGCCCGCTTCTGGCTCACCCACGGCCCCGACATGGCGGCCGCCCGGCAGGCGGCCCGGGAGCTGCTGGCCGGCCTGCCCGACCGCACCCACGCGGCGCTCGCCGACCTGGCGCCCCGGCTGGGTGACGGCCTGGAGGTGGCCTGGATCGAGTACCAGGCCTTCGACGGTCCGGAGGTGGCGGTGGTCCTCGGCCGCCGCGAGTGGCTGGCCCCCGGGCAGCCCCGCTGCGGGTTCGGGCTGGGCCAGCGGCGGGTCGAGGGCGGGTCCGACGGCGAGTGCGCGCCGTTCGTCGGGTTCTACTGCGAGGACGACCGGACGCGGGACGCCGTCTCCGCGCACTTCGGGCGCGAGCAGCGGGGCCGCCACTGGGCCCGCTGGGCACCGCTGCCGCTGCGCCCCGAGCCCCGGATGCCGGTGCTGGAGGGGCTGGCCCGCCGGGTCGCGGAGAGCGTGACCATGGGGTGGCGGGAGGACGGCGAGGTGATGGAGCGGCTCCGGGCGAGCGGAACCGCCGGGCACTGACGGTTCGTTAGAAGGCTTGTGGGAGTCAACAAGGAACGCATGCTGGCCGGCGACTGGTACGTCCCCGACGACGAGGAGCTGGCCGCCGACACCCGGCGCCGGGCCGAGCTCTGCGCGGCCTTCAACGCGGAACCGCCCGCCGAGGAGCGCCGCCGGATCCTGGCCGAACTGCTCGGCTCACTCGGCGCCGACGTCGGGATCCGCCCGCCGTTCCGCTGCGACTTCGGCTACCACATCACCATCGGCGACCGGACGTTCGTCAACTTCGGCGCCGTCTTCCTCGACGCCGCCCCGATCACCCTGGGCGCCGACGTCCAGATCGGCCCCAACGTCCAACTCCTCACCCCCACCCACGAGCTGGACCCCGCCCGCCGCCGCGCCGGCTGGGAGCGCGCCCTCCCGGTGACGATCGGCGACAACGTCTGGCTCGGCGGCGGCGTCATCGTCTGCCCGGGCGTCACCATCGGCCCCGACACCGTCGTCGGCGCGGGGTCCGTGGTCACCCGCGACCTCCCGGCCGGGGTGCTGGCCGTGGGCAACCCGGCCCGGGTGGTACGGGAGTTGGGGTGAGCATTCACTCCGCCGCCGGCGGTGCCGGGCGCCTGGCTGCTCTGGCCCGCCTGGGCGGCGGTACCGGTCACCCCGCTGTCACTGGCCTGCGTGGCGACCGAGCAGCCCCGCTGGCACCGGCTACTGGACGGCCCTAACTCGGAGTCTTAGCACGGAAGTCGACCCAACCGACTTCCCACTCCTGCGGCCCGCCCCCCTCACGACGGCTCCCACACCGAGCAGTCATGTGCGAACAGCACCCGCCGGGGATCGAACTCCATCAGCCGGTCGACCCACCTGCGATAGTTCGGCAGTGGCTGCGCCACCCCCTCCAGCGCCGCCCGCCGCGCGAGCTGGGCCGACGCGAACTCCGAGGCGAAGTCGTGCGCTTGGCCGGCCAGCAGCACCGTCCCGTCCGCTTGCCGCACCACCAGCGACTGATGCCCGGCCGTGTGCCCGGGAGTCGGGATGACCCACACGCCGGGCCACACCTCGGCCTCCCCGCCGAGCTCCTCATAGACCACACCCGGGAAGTCCACCAGCTCCTCGAACGTGTACTCCCCCCGCCGAGCCTCGGCCAGTTCGCCACGCTGCACCAGGATCGGCTTGCCGCCCAGCAGCGGGTTGCCTCCGCAGTGGTCGAAGTGCAGATGGCAGTTCACCACCACGTCGATGTCCGCGACCTCGACCCCCGCCCCCGCGAGCGCGGCCTCCAACGGCCGCCGCCGCGGCCGGTAGTGCGCCTCGGTCTCGGTATCCGCGGCGCCCATCCCGGTGTCGAAGAGGACCAGCCCCTCCGCACGCCGCACCAGATACCCGAGCACCGGCTCCACCCGTGGCTCCGGGCCGCCCGTCTCACCGGCCGGCCGAACGAAGTACCCGAGGTCGAGTCGACGCACCTGCGCGTTCTGCTCCATCCAGCCATCTTGGCCGGGCTCGTGGCGTCGGCACAGCGCTTTACGCGGGCCAGGAGCGCAGCGCTTGACCCTCACGCGGCGTGATGCGGCATTGTCAACGGCGTGGAAGAGCACCTGACCGTGGGACGTGTGGCCGAGCTGGCCGGCGTGAGCGTCCGCACGCTGCATCACTATGACGAGATCGGCCTCGTGCAGCCGTCTGCGCGGTCCGCGATCGGGTACCGGGCCTACTCGGCGGGTGACGTGGAGCGACTGCGGGAGGTTCTCGCCTACCGGCGGCTGGGCTTCGGGTTGCGCGAGATCGCGGATCTGGTGGACGACCCGACAACGGACGCGGTCGCGCACCTGCACCGGCTGCGCGGCCTGCTGCTGGAACAGCGCGACCGCGCTGCCGCCATGGTGGCGGCGATCGACCGGGAACTGGAGGCACGGGCCATGGGGATCAGGACGACACCGGAGGAACAACTCAAAGTGTTCGGCGCGCAGTTGTACGAGGCCATCGGATCCGCCTACCCGGCGACGCGGCGCACCGAGCCGCGGATCGCCGCGCAGATCTGGGACGCGCTCGGGGACGCACAGACGGTGCTGAACGTCGGGGCCGGCACCGGCTCCTACGAGCCCGCTGATCGCAACGTGACCGCGGTGGAGCCATCGGCCGTCATGCGGGGGCAGCGGGCTGCCGGCTCGGCGCCGTGCGTGGCCGCCGCCGCGGAGAGCCTGCCGTTCGAGGACCAGTCCTTCGACGTCGCGATGGCCGTCTCCACCGTTCACCACTGGGGGGACCCGATAGCGGGGCTGCACGAGATGCGGCGCGTGGCCCGCCGCGTGGTGGTGCTCACGTTCGACACCGACGAGCCCGGCTGGCAGGACCGGTTCTGGCTCACCCGCGACTACCTGCCCGAGTTCGCCGGCGTCCTCGCAGGATTTCCCTCGCTTGCCGGCATGGCTGACGCGATCGGCGCCCGCGCTGAACCGGTGCCCATCCCGTGGGACTGTGCTGACGGCTTCTTCGAGGCCTACTGGCGCCGGCCCGAGGCGTACCTGGAGGAACACGTGCGCCGCGCGATGTCCGTGTGGACCAGGGTCGGGCCCAAGGTCGAGCAGCGGGCAGTCGGCAGGCTCCGCGAGGACCTTGCCTCGGGCCGGTGGGAGGAGCGCAACCGCGACCTCAGCGGCCTGGACGCGGCAGATCTCGGACTCCGCCTTCTCGTGGCCTGAACCGTCGTGTGCGAGTGGGTGGATCACGGGCTCAGGTCGAGGTCATTCCCCGAACAGCTCCTCCAGGTGGTGCCGCAGGATCGCCAGCGCCGCCTCCCCGTCTCGCTGGCCCCCCAGCACACTTGAGCCCAGCCCGTTGACCATCGCCAGCAGTCCGGCGGCCGTCATCTCGGGGTTCCTCGCCGCGTCGACCTCCCCGGCCTCCTGGGCCGCGCGGATCTGCTTGGCGAGGAACCCCTCCAGCAGGTCGGGCTGGGCGGCGCCGTGCTTGGCGAGCACCTCGGGATCGTTCAACACCAGGGCGTAGTAAGCGGCGTAGGTCCTGGTGATCCGGCGGCTCTCGGCGTCCGTGGGCAGGATGCAGGACAGCACCGCCGTCACGTTGCCGCGCGGGGTGGGCGGGGTGCCGGCCGCGGTGATCCACTCGGCCATGCGGGCCTGGAGTTGGGTGCCGAGGCGCTCCAGGGCGTCGAGGAGCAGGCCTTCCTTGGTCGTGAAGTAGTACTGCACCAGCCGGAGGGAGACGCCGGCCTCGGCGGCGACCGCGCGCATGCTGGCCGACTGCAGGCCCTGGGTGTCGGCGATCCGCAGCAGCGCTTCGGCGATCTGGCGCCGGCGTTCCTCGTGTTCGACTCGCGCGGTCATGCTGCGATACCTCCCTGGTACACCCGTATCATGCCGTGATACAGATGTATCATGCGAATCAGCCAGTTCAAGAACGCCAAGGCCGAGGACCGATTCCGCACCGCCTACGAGCGGACGCTGGCAGAACTGTGGCCGGGCCCGCGCACCGCCGTGGACGTCCCGACCGCCTTCGGCACCACCCGCGTCTACCGAACCGGCCCGCAGCGCGGGGAGCCCATCGTGCTGCTGCCCGGCTCGGGCGGAAACGCGCTGATGTGGCACCGCTACATCGACCCGCTGAGCCGGCGGCACCCCCTGATCGCCGTCGACACCATCGGCGAACCGGGCGCGAGCGTGCAGACCGCCGCAATCGCGGACGGGCGGGACGGCGCCGCGTGGCTGGAAGAACTGCTGGCCGCACTGGAAGTGACGTCCGCTCACCTGGTCGGCTGCTCCTACGGCGGTTGGCTCGCCCTGGGCCACCAGATCCAGCACCCCGGACGGACCGCCTCCCTCACCCTCCTCGACCCCGCGGGCTTCGCCACCTTCGGCCCCCGCTTCTACGCCTGGCTGATCGCCGGCGGGCTCGCCTCCGCCGCGCCGCGCCCGCTCCGCCCCCGGCTGGCCCGCCTGGTGGGCAACAGCGCGATCCTGGAGACCGAACTGATGAGCCTGATGCGCGCCTCGATGGGATTCAGCCGCGCCCTCCCGGTGCCCCCGGTCTTCTCGGACGACGAACTGCACCGGCTCGGCGACGTGCCGTCCCTGTTCCTGCTCGGGGCCCGCAGCGCCCTCCACGACTCGGGCCAAGTCGCGGACCGCATCCGCTCGTCGGTGCCCTCGGCCCGGGTGGAGATCGTGCCCGGCGCCGGTCACGCACTGCCGACCGACCAACCGGACCTGGCGATCGACCGCATCCTCCGCGCCGTCGCGAACGCCTCCCGCAACCGCCTGTGAAGCCCCCCGAAGGCTGACGCCAAGTCTGGGCTTGACCTTGACCCTGCGTCAGCCTTCGAGCATGGGGACATGACGACGACGCAGCCCCCGCAGCCCGCTCTGACGGCCACCGGTCTCCGCAAGTCCTACGGCCCCAAGACCGTCCTCGACGGCATCGACCTCACCGTCCCGGCCGGCACGGTGTTCGCGCTCCTGGGCCCCAACGGCGCGGGCAAGACCACCACCGTCCGCATCCTCTCCACCCTCATCCCCGCCGACGCCGGCCAGGCCCGGATCGCCGGCCACGACCTGGCGGCCGCGCCCGAGGCCGTCCGGGCGGCGATCGGGGTCACCGGGCAGTTCTCCGCCGTGGACAACCTGCTCACCGCCAAGGAGAACCTGGTCCTGATGGCGGACCTGCACCACCTCGGCCGCCGCCCGGGCCGCCACCGCGCCGCCGAGCTCCTCGAACGCTTCGCGCTCACCGAGGTCGCGGACAAGCCGATCTCCACCTACTCCGGTGGCATGCGGCGCCGGCTGGACCTGGCGATGACGCTGGTCGGGTCGCCGCAGGTGATCTTCCTGGACGAGCCGACCACCGGCCTGGACCCGCGCAGCCGCCGCGACCTCTGGCAGATCGTGGGTGAGCTGGTCGCCGACGGGGTCACCATCTTCCTCACCACGCAGTACCTGGAGGAGGCCGACCAACTGGCCGATCGGATCGCGGTGCTGGACGGCGGCCGGATCGTCGCCGAGGGCACGGCGGCCGAGCTCAAGCGGCTGATCCCGGGCGGGCACATCACCCTGCGGTTCGCCGACGCGGCCGCGCTGGCCACGGCGGCCCGGGCCCTGGAGGCGACCGCCGTGGACGAGGACGCCCTGACCGCGCAGATCCCCAGCGACGGCGGCGTGGAGTCGCTGCGGTCCGTGCTCGACCGGCTGGACGCCGCCCGCGTCGCCGCCCAGGAGCTCTCGGTGCACACCCCGGACCTGGACGACGTCTTCCTGGCCCTGACCGGCGATCGCTGACCCCCGGCCCCACTCACCCCTCACCCTCGAAGGACTCCCGATGAGCACCCACACCGTCACCGACACCCTCACCCTGCTGCGCCGCAACCTCCGGCACACCCTGCGCTATCCGTCCATGACGATCGGATCGGTCTTCGGCCCGGTGATCATGCTGCTGCTGTTCGTCGGCGTCCTCGGCAAGACCCTCGGAGCCGGGCTCGCCGGCTCCCACAGCGGCGGCTACATCAGCTACATCGCGCCGGGCATCATCATCACGGCGGTGGCGTCGGGCAGCATGGCCACGGCGGTCGCGGTCTGCGTCGACATGACCGAAGGCATCGTCGACCGGTTCCGGACCATGCCGATATCGAGGGTCGCCATCCTGGCCGCCCATGTCATCAACAGCGTCCTGACCACCGTGGTCAGCACCGCCTCGGTGATCGCCGTCTCGGTGGCGCTCGGCTTCCGCCCGCACGCCGACCTCGCGCACTGGCTGGCCGCCGCCGGTCTGATGCTCGCGCTGACCGTCTCGCTGACCTGGCTGGCGGTGGCGATGGGCCTGGTCTCCGAGACCCCGGAGGCGGCCAGCAACGCGCCGATGCTGATCGTCTTCCTGCCCTTCATCGGCAGCGCGTTCGCTCCGGCGTCGTCGATGCCGGTCGGGGTCCGCCAGTTCGCCGAGTACCAGCCCTTCACGCCCGCCATCGAGACCATCCGCGGCCTGCTGACCGGCGCCCCGGTCGGCCACAACGCGATCATCGCGCTGGCCTGGTGCGTCGTGATCGCGGCGGCCGGCTACACCTGGGCCGTGGGCTCCTTCAAGCGCGGTCGGGCACACTGATGACCTTGATCACGAGCCGGCGCCGCCGCCGGTCCAGGGGGTTGTCGATGCTGACCATCAAGCGGCTTGCCGAGTACGTCGGGGTGACGGTGCGCGCGGTGCGGCACTACCACCAGACCGGGCTGCTGGCCGAGCCCGAGCGCGACGCCTCCGGCTACCGGCGGTACGACGCGCAGGCAGTCATCGACCTGATCCGCGTCAAGACCCTGGCCGAGGCGGGCGTCCCGCTGACCCGGGTGCAGGAGCTGATGGCCGCCGACCCCGAGCAGTTCGCGGCGGCCGTCACGGAGATCGACAAGGCGCTGGCCCAGCAGATCCGCGAGCTGAAGGAACGCCGCCGCCGGGTCGCCCACCTCACGGCCGGCGAGCAGCTCTTCCTCCCGCCCGAGATCGCCGACTACCTGGCGGAGCTGCGGGCCCTCGGGGTCAGCGACCGGGGGCTGGCGATGGAGCGGGACGGCTGGATCATGCTCGCCGCCAACTACCCGGAGAAGGCGCTGGAGTGGATCGCGCTGAAGCGCGCCGACCTGACCGACCCGGACTACCGGCAGTCCTACCTCGCCTACGACCAGGCCTACGACTGGGACCCGGCCGACCCCCGTCTGGAGCAACTCGCCGACGCCATGGCCGGCCGCTTCGTCCAGCAGGTCCAGGATGCGGGCGCGGACCTCGCGGAGCTCTCCGACCGTCAGGTCCTCTCCGCCGACGAGCAGTCGCTCCTCTCCGCCCATGTGAACGACTACTCCCCGGCCTGGATCCGCCTGAACGAACTCATCGCCCACCGCGTCCACCGCGTCCAGGCGGCGGCGTCCGGCGGTGAGTGACGGTGGCCTGCGATGTTTCACGTGAAACCTCGCGGGCCTCGGCCGTTTGAGCGAGCAGTGTCGGCCGGGTGGCCAGGACATCCGTGCGGACGGCGAGTGGGCCGACCCGGTCAGACCGCTGCTGTGAACCGGGGGCCGTTTATGCTCGCGGGATGACGACCACCTGGGAGCCTGGGACCGCAGGTCTGCTGCGACTGCCGTCGGGGCGGCTGGTGCGCGGCAGGGGGCTGCTGAATCCGTTGCCGGTGGGGCAGTTGCCGACGTTCGGGCTCTACCTGCTGGACAACCGACCGCCTGCCGCGGAGTGGGAGTCGGACTGGCTGCGCTGGCCGGACTTCGGGGTGCCGGCTGACAACGCTGAGGTCGCGGCCGTCCTGCGCGAGGTGTGGCACCGGCTCGGGGAGGAGCGGGTCGAGCTGGCCTGCGCAGCAGGGAAGGGGCGGACCGGGACGGCGCTGGCCTGCCTCGCCGTGCTGGACGGGGTGCCGAACGGCGAGGCAGTGGCCTATGTGCGGGAGCACTACTCCCCGGAGGCGGTGGAGACGCCCGCGCAGGGCCGCTATGTGGCGCGCTTCCACTGAGATTCCGCTGAGCGGGTCAGGCCAGCAGCAGCGAGGCGAGCGCGGGGGCCAGGTAGACCAGCGGGAACGGGATGTGGCCGTAGGCGCGGGCCCGGGCGCAGGTGATGGCGGCGCCGAGGAAGTACAGCACCAGGCCGATGCCGGCCAGGGTGCCGATGACCGGCACGGCCAGGCCGACCAGCAGACCCACGGCGCCCGCGACCTTGGCGGCGCCGAGGAACGGCCACCACGAGCGCGGGACGCCGTACTGGGTGAGCGGCTCGACGACGAACTTGGCGCGGGCGACGATGGATCCGCCGGAGAAGCCGGCCATGACGGCGGCCAGGACGGTGACGACGGTGTAGGTGGTGGACATCGGGTTCTCCTCGTTCGCTTTGTTCGGTGTGGTGCTTCCGTGCGGCTTCGCTGAGATGACCCCGGGCCGCGCGGGAATGTGACAGAACGAGGAGAAGTTTTTTTCGTCAGTCCGTGAGAGAAGCCAACTCCCAGGCAGTGCGCACCCGTTCGGCGACCTCATCGGCCTGGCGCAGGCCTGCGCGGTAGGCGGGGACTTGGGCGGCCGGGTCCATCGGGTTGGCGCCGAAGGCACGCACCGACTCCTCGTCGGGTCCGATGCTCAGCTCGGTGTCGGTCTCGGCGGCGCGCTGCGGGTACTGATGGGCCATCGGCTCGATCGCGACCAGCCGCCGGGCGCCGGCCGCGAGGTCGGCGTTGCTGCCGGCCCGCAGCGCGCCGTCCAGGTACCGCCTGCCGTTGACGGTGACCGGCGGCGCCGTGCCCGGGAACGCACTGCTGGCCGCGACCGCTTGGGACAGCGGCACACCGGAGTCGCGGTCCCACACCACCGGTTCGCCGTCCTCGGCCGCCACGGCGGGGATCAGCAGCCGCCGCTCGGGCCAGTCGTCGGTGCCGATCAGCGCGCGGCGCCCGGCGATCAGGGCCTGCTCCAACTCGGGGTCGGCGGTGGCGAGAGCGATGGCACCCACTCGGCGCCGCGCCTCGCCCGGCTCCTGCCCCGGGGTGCCGAGCACCGCGAACACCTCGCCGAGCCGGCTGCCGTCCAGCCGCCCCTGCGGCCCGGACCCGCTCGGGGGCGTGTCGAACACCTCCAAGTCCTGCCCGGCGCACAGCATCCCGGCCACGATCGCACCGGCCGAGGTCGCCACGACCAGGTCGGCCTCCGCCAGGTCCACGCCCGCCCGGCGCAGGCCGACCAGCAGGCCGGCCGTCCAGGCGGTACCGACCTGACCCCCAGGGCCCAGCACCAGGGCGCGGTCGATGGTGTTCATGATCATCCCCCGTCAACTATCGTGCATGCGAAGCGACTTGATCATCATATGCGTTACCTGCTCAGACGTGCCGCCAATCCGTCGAGGATCACCTGCAGTCCGAACTCGAAGGCGCCGTCGGGGGCTGCCGCGTAGTCGGTGGCGGCGGCGGTGTCGATCCGCTCGCGCAGGCGCGGGAGGTCGCGGGCGATCTCGGTGCTGCGGGCGACGGCTTCGGCCATACGCTGCTCGGCGTCCTCGCCGGCGCGGTTGAGGCGGCGGGTGAGGGAGACGTCGGCGGCGGGGCCGAGCGCGTTGCCCAGGACGTAGAGGAGGACGGTGGCGGCGGCCCGGTCCGCGTCGGCGGGGGCGAAGCCGGCCTGCTCGTAGAGGGCGAGGGTGTGGTCGTCGTGGCGGGCCATGGCCGGGCCGTACATCAGGTGGCTCCCGAAGGCCTGGCTGAGCCAGGGGTGGCGGCCCAGCATCTCGTGCAGGCTGGTCGCCATCGCGGTGGCGGCGGTGCGCCAGTCGGTGGCGGCGAGATCGGGCAGTCGCACCTCGTCCCAGACCGTGTCGGCGGCGAGCCGGACCAGTTCGTCCTTGGTCTTGATGTGCCAGTAGATGGCGGTGGCGGCCGCGCCGAGGCGGCTGCCGAGGCTGCGCATGTTGAGCCCGTCCAGGCCTTCCCGGTCGAGGAGTTCGATGGCGGCGCGGACGATCTGGTCGGCGGTCAGCGTGTTGCGGGGCATGGCACGCAGTCTAGTTGAACTTAGTTCAGGCGAAGGTCTTGCACTTAGTTCAACTGGCGGGCTACCTTCTTCTCGTACTTAGTTCAAGTTCTCAAGGGGGAAGACATGAACCAGCACGAGCAGCTCGCCGCCTTCGTTGCCGCCACGGCCGAGGAGTTCGGCGTGCCCGGCCTCTCCGTCGGCATCCTGACGGACGGGCAGGAGCTCACCGCCGCCCACGGCGTGACCAGCGTGGACAACCCGCTGCCGGTGACCGCCGACACGCTGTACCCGCTGGCCTCGGTGTCCAAGACCGTCACCGCCACCGCGGTGATGCGGCTGGTCGCCCAGGGCCGGGTGGAGCTGGACGCGCCGGTGCGCCGCTACGTGCCCGAACTGCGGCTCGCCGACGAGACGGCCGCCGAGCGGATCACCGTGCTCACCCTGCTCAACCACACCGCCGGTCTCGACTGGAACCTGGTCGGCGCCGCGGCGGGGGACGGGTCGCTGGCGTCCTTCGTGGCGGCGATGGCCGAGCTGCCGCTGATCGCCGAGCCGGGAGCCCGGGCGTCCTACAGCCAGGCCGGCTACAACCTGCTCGGGTTGGTGATCGAGAAGGTCACCGGGCTGCCGTTCGAGAAGGCCGTGGCGGAGCTGGTGTTGGAGCCGGTCGGGCTGCGGAACAGCTTCTTCGACACGGACGACATCATGGTTCGGCGGTTCGCCGTCGGCCACAACCGCGGCGAGGACGGGGAGTTGCGACCGGCCACCCCCTGGCGGGCGTTCCGCTCCGACGACCGCGCCAACAACCCGGGCGGCGGCCTGGTCTCCTCGGTGAGCGACCTGCTGCGCTGGGCCCGGTTCCACCTCGGCACGGGCGACGGCGTGCTGCCCGCCGAGCTGCTGCGCGGCATGCGGGAGCAGACCGTGGAGCTGCGCGCCAGCAGCTTCGGGGACGGCATTGGGATCTGCTGGTTCCTGCGCGAGGTGGGCGGTGCGCGGACCATCGGGCACGGAGGTTCGGGCAACGGCCAGTTCACCGAGCTGCTGATCGTGCCGGAGCGGAACTTCGCGGTGGTCTCGCTGGCCAACGTCGGCCCGGACGGCTACAACGCCAACCAGCGCGTGGTCGCCTGGGCGCTGGAGCACTACCTCGGCCTGGTCGAGGAGCAGCCGGAGCCGGTTGCCCACGACGAGGCGAAGGCCCGCGAGGTGGCGGGCCGCTACGAGAACGATGCGATGGTCGTGGACGTCGCCACCGACGGCAGCGGGCTCACCCTGGCGGTCGGGATCAAGCCGGAGATCCGGGCGGCGGCCGACGAGGAGATGCCGGCGGACTACGAGCCGGCCGCCTTCGGGTTCCTGGCCGAGGACGGCGACGAGTACGTCATCACCGAGGGCGGGCTGACGGGGCAGCGCGGCTACTTCAGCCGGGACGCGGGGGGTGCGGTGACCGGGGTGGACCTGGCCGGGCGGCTCTTCACCCGCAGCGCCTGAACCCGCAGCGCCGGACTAGAAGCCCGGGAACCCCCGGAAGACGCCGTCCTCCTCGACCTCCCGGGCGACGTCGTCGAACTCCAGGTTGGCCAGCGAGAGCTCCGTCTCCACGGACTGCAGTTCGCTGGCCACCACCCGGATCGACCGCTGCTCCAGGAGATCGACGAGCAGAACCGGAAGTTCGTGCGAGGAGAACGTCACTTGGTCGGCCAGTGCCACCAGCCGCTGGGCGACGTCCTCGGGCAGCAGCGGGATGACCTGTTCGGTGCTCAGGCCGGCGTACCCGGGCTCCTCCACCAGTGCCACGTCGGCAACGGAGCCCTCTTCGGACGGGGTGCGGACGGCGCTGCACAGGGCGTCCCAGCCGGCCTGGTCGGCGAAGTCGGTGCGGATCAGCAGGGTCACCGCTCCAGGTTAACCGAGCAGAGCTGACACGGCGTCAACAAGGAGCTGGGGCGCGCGGAGTGGCGGCAGATGGTCGACGCCGGGCAGCACGGTGAGCCGGCAGCCGGGGAGCCGGCGGGCCATCTCCAGGTTGAGCTCGATCTGCGGCGGCCAGTCGAGGTCCCCGACCAGCAGCGCGCTGGGCACCGCGACCTCGCCCAGCCGGTCGTAGCTCGGCGGGTCCTCGCGCAGGAACTCGTCCTCCCCGGGCCAGGCCTTGGCCGCCGAGCGCAGCTGGGCCACCGCCGCCGGGTCGGAGCCGGCCGCTCCCCACACGCGCAGTCCCCAGGCGGTGAGCCCGTCGAGGTCGCCGGCCGCGACCAGCGCGTCGTACTCGGCGTCCAGTTCCGGTGTCGGCGGCCACTCGTAGCCGCTGACACCGGGGCAGAGCAGGGCGAGCGCGCTGACCCGCTCGGGGTGCTGCAGTGCCAGGGCGAGCGCGGTCGCGCCGCCCATGCTGCAGCCGACCAGCGGGACCCGCTCCAAGCCGAAGTGGTCGAGCACCGAGACCAGGTCGGCCGACATCGAGTACGGGACGGTCGGGGCCGGCGAGTTGCCGTAGCCGCGCACGTCGTAGCGGATCACCCGGTAGCGGGCGGTCAGGCCCGGCAGCATCGGCTCCCAGATGCGTGCGTCGCCGACTCCCGGGTGCAGTAGCACAACTGGTGGTCCGTCACCGCCGCTGTCATAGGCCCGGACGGTGCCGCCCGCGACCGTGACGTCATGCGCCGTGGTGTCAAGTGCCGTGCCGTCCAACGCCATACGGGTTCCCTCCGCGATTTCCGATTCCCCCGGCCGCGAGTGTGGCGCAACAATGAGCCGCATGCTCACCATTGACAGGCTGACCGAGGGCGACCGCGCGGACTGGGCGGAGCTCTTCCGCGACTACTTCACCTTCTACAAGCGGGACGAGCCGCAGGAGACCTACGACCGCTCCTGGGCCGGCTTCCAGGAGGACACCCGGATCCACGCGCTCGGCGCCAAGCTGGACGGGCGGCTGGTCGGGATCACCCACTTCCTGGTGCACGCCAACACCTCGGGCCCGGACGTCTGCTACCTGCAGGACCTGTTCACGGCCGCCGACGTGCGCGGCAGGGGCGTGGCGCGGGCGCTGATCGAGGCGGTGGTCGAGTTCGCCCGCGAGCGCGGCTGCGGTCGCGTCTACTGGATGACCCACGAGACCAACGCCACCGCCCGGCTGCTCTACGACAAGGTGGCCGACAACCGCGGCTTCATCCGCTACCAGATCGACCTGTGATCGACCGGTAGGCGCCAGGCCTCTCGGGCTCCCGGGGCCCCGAGGGACTCGTGAGATCCACGACCCAGGTGGCTGGGAAGACTCTGGGAGTTGCCTCAACGGCGTCTTCGACGGGCAGAGTCAACTGGGGCATTTGTCCAAATATGTCGGCAACCGCCTGGACTGGGTGGTTCAGCGTCCACCCAGGCGGCGCCCAGGGCTTCGCAAGAGCACGGGGCGACCCTTGACAGCCATGAAGGTCCTCCCGCGACGGCGTGGCGCCGTCCTCGTCAACTCGGTGCTCGGCGCGGCCCTGGTCGCCGGCGGGGTGCTGGCATACACCACCGTGAACAGCACCAGCAGCGCGGCGGCAAGCAAGCAGACAACCCGCACTGCGACCGTCAGCAAGGGCACGGTCCTGGCCACGGTGTCCGGATCCGGCACCCTCTCCTCGCCCACCGACGCGGGCGAGGACTTCGTGACCGGCGGAAAGCTGACTGCCGTGAAGGTGTCGGTCGGCGACACCGTCACCCAGGGCGAAGTGCTGGCCACCGTGGACACCACCGCGGCGCAGCAGGCAGTGGACGCGGCCAACGCGGCACTGTCGACGGCGCAGGCGGGGGTGGACTCGGCACAGGCCAACCTGACCAAGGCGCAGGCGGGGACCACCACGACCAGCACCGTGCCGGTCGGGCAGGCGGGCAACACGGCGGTGCAGGCGTCGTTCACCGGCCCCGGTTCCGGCGGTGGCGGCTCCCGCCCCTCGCCGTCGCCGGATCCGTCGGCCTCGTCCGGTTCGGCCACGCCCACCAGCTCGACGTCCGGTGACCAGACGTCGACCTCGTCGACTTCCCACGGCGGCGGCAGCAACAACGGCGGCGGCAGTAACGGCGGCAGCACCGGCGGCGGCGCCCCCGCCCCGCAGACCACCACCATCACCACCACCAAGGTCGACCCGGCCGCCGTGGCCCAGGCGCAGCAGCAGCTGACGCAGGCCCAGCAGCAGCTCGCCACCGCGCAGACCAACGTCACCAACGCCCAGACGGCGCTGGCCGGCACCACGCTGACCGCCTCGGTCGGTGGCACCGTCGCGTCGGTCGGCGGCAAGGTCGGCGACACCGTCAGCGGTAGCGGCGGCTCCGGGGCGACGGGTTCGGGCGGCAGCGGCAGTGGCAGCTCCTCGGCGTCGAAGACCACGTCGAGCAGCAGCAGCGGCTCCAGCACGCCGTCCGGCTTCATCGTGATCACCAACCCGAGCGGCATGCAGGTGACCGCGGACTTCTCCGAGCTGGACTCGCTCAAGCTGCAGAAGAACCAGTCCGCCACCGTCACCCTCAACGCGCAGTCCGACACGGTGCTCGGCGCGACCGTGCTGAGCGTCAGCTCGCTGCCGGTGAGCAGCGGTTCCAGCGGAGGCGGTGCGAGCTCCGGCGGCGCGGTGCAGTACGCCGCGGTGCTGCAGATCAACGGCGACACCAGCAAGCTGCGCACCGGCATGAGCGCGACCATCTCGGTGGTCACCGGCAAGGCGGACAACGCGCTCTCGGTGCCGGCCGCCGCGCTGGCCGGCACCGGCGCCAGCCGGACCGCCACCGTGGTCAACGCGGACGGCACCACCTCGCGGGTCAACGTCACCGTCGGCATCCAGGGCGACACCACCGACCAGGTGGTCTCCGGTCTGAACGAGGGCGACAAGGTGGAGATCATCCCGACCACCGCAGGCGGCAGCAACGGCTTCCCGAGCGGCGCCTTCCCCGGCGGCTT
This sequence comes from Kitasatospora sp. GP30, assembly GCF_029892145.1. NCBI lineage: Bacteria > Bacillati > Actinomycetota > Actinomycetes > Kitasatosporales > Streptomycetaceae > Kitasatospora > Kitasatospora sp. GP30. The sequence continues at coordinate 109,937 of NZ_JARZAH010000010.1, read as the reverse complement.
CGGCGGTGGCGGCGGCCTCGGCGGCGGTGGCCGCGGCGGGGCCGGCGGTGGCGGTGGCGGTGCCCGGACCGGTGGCGGCGGCAGCAAGGGCGGCAACTGATGATCCGCCGCACCCGCAAGTCGCGGGCGGCCGAGGAGCGGCGGCAGGGCCCGCCGCCCCCGGTCATCCAGGTCCACCGGCTCACCAAGTCCTACGGCCACGGCGACGCGACCGTGCACGCGCTGCGCGGTCCGTCCGACCCGGCCACCGGTGAGCCGCAGGGTGTGACGCTGGACATCGAGCAGGGCGATTTCGTTGCGGTGATGGGCAGTTCGGGTTCCGGCAAGTCCACCCTGATGAACATCCTGGGTTGCCTGGACGTGCCGACCGCCGGCCGCTACCTGCTGGACGGCGTGGACGTCGGGCACCTGGACGAGCAGCAGCTCTCGCTGGTGCGCAACCGCAAGATCGGCTTCATCTTCCAGTCGTTCAACCTGGTGCCCCGCACCACCGCGCTGGCCCAGGTGGAGCTGCCGCTGGCCTACGCCGGCGTGCGGGCGGCCGAGCGGCGCCGGCGCGCCGAGGCGGCGCTGTCGCTGGTCGGCCTGGAGCAGCGGATGGACCACAAGCCCAACGAGCTCTCCGGCGGCCAGCAGCAGCGCGTCGCGGTGGCCCGTGCGCTGGTCACCGCGCCCGCCATGCTGCTGGCCGACGAGCCCACCGGCAACCTGGACAGCCGCTCCACCGAAGAGGTTCTGAACATCATCGACGGACTGAACGCGACCGGCCGAACGGTCGTGCTGATCACCCATGAGGACGAGGTGGCCGCCCACGCCAAGCGCGTGCTGCGGCTGGTCGACGGCCAGGTGGTGTCCGACGTGCGGCAGGGCGCGGTGGCCGGACCGCCGCCGCTGCTCGCCGACACCCTGGCGACCACCCGGCAGATCCCGCTGGTCGGAGGCCCCCGATGATCCTCTGGCAGATGATCCGCTTCGCCTTCGCGGGCCTGGCGGCCAACAAGGTGCGCTCCGCGCTCACCATGCTCGGCGTGCTGATCGGTGTCGCCTCGGTGATCCTGCTGCTCGCCGTCGGCAACGGCTCCTCGGTGGCGGTGAAGAACTCCATCACCGCGCTCGGCACCAACTCGCTCACCGTGACGTCCGGTTCGAGCGGCGGCGCCCGCACGGCGAGCACCGTGAAGAAGCTGACCGTCGACGACGCCCGGGCGCTGGCCGATCCGAGCACCGCGCCCGACATCAAGTCGGTCGCCCCGGTGGTCACCACCACCGCGGCTGCCGACTACGGCAACATCTCGTACACCCCCGGCTCGGTGATCGGCACCTACCCGGCGTACTTCGAGACCGCCAACGAGAAGATCGCGCACGGCGACTACTTCAGCAGCGACGACGTGCTCAACTCCCGCAAGGTGGCGGTGATCGGCTCGACCACCGCGCAGCAGCTGTTCGACACCGAGGACCCGGTGGGCAAGCAGATCAGCCTGGGCGGCACCCCGTTCACCGTGGTCGGCGTGCTGGCCACCAAGGGCGGTGCCACCGGCTTCAACGACCCGGACGACGTGGTGATCGCCCCGCTGCCGACCGTGCAGAACGCCTTCACCGGCTTCAGCTCGGTCAACCAGATCCTGGTGGAGGCGACTTCGGCCGACACCACCACCCAGGCCCAGTCCGAGATCACCCAGATCCTGATGGGCACCCACTCGCTGACCGACCCGACCAAGCTGGACTTCCGGGTCAGCAACCAGTCGTCGCTGCTCAGCGCGCGGGAGAGCACCAGCCAGACGTTCACCGTGCTGCTCGGCGCGGTCGCGGCGATCTCGCTGCTGGTCGGCGGGATCGGGATCACCAACATCATGCTGGTGACGGTGACCGAGCGGACCCGCGAGATCGGCATCCGCAAGGCGCTGGGCGCGCCCAAGGCGGTGATCCTGGGGCAGTTCCTGGCCGAGTCCACGCTGCTGTCGGTGATCGGTGCCGGGCTCGGGGTGGCGGTCGGGATGCTCGGCTCGCACTTCAGCGTGGTCGGCATCAAACCGGTGGTGATCCCGTCCTCGGTGCTCGGCGCGTTCGGCATCGCGGTCGCCATCGGCCTGTTCTTCGGCAGCTATCCGGCCAACCGGGCCGCCTCGCTGCGACCCATCGACGCCCTGCGGCACGAGTGAGGAACCCATGAGCATCGACAACGAGCTCACCGAGCTCACCGGCCCCATGGCCGACCCCGTCGACCCGGCCCGGCTGCTGGCCACCCCGCCGGACGCGCGAGACATCAGCGCCGAGCTGGCCGCCCCGCCGCGCCGCAAGCTCCCCTGGCTCAGCCTGCTGCTGGCCGGCGGGGTGATCGCGGCCGGCGCCTTCGCCGGCGGGGCCTGGTACCAGAAGCAGTACGGCGCCACCAGCGGCGGCAACAACCGGGCGGCGGCCGCGGCCGCGGCGCAGCGCGGCTCCCAGGGCGGCGGCGGCCGGACCCGCGGCGGCGGCTCCCAGGGCGGCGGCTCCCAGGGCGGTGCCGGCGGCTTCACCCGCGGCACGGTCAAGCTGGTGGACGGCAGCACCGTCTACCTCACCGACGCCAACGGCAACATCGTCAAGGTGACCACCGACGGCTCCACCAAGGTCTCGGTCTCCCAGGACGGCAAGGTCGGCGATCTGCAGCCGGGCCAGAGCGTGACCGTGGTCGGCACCCCGGACGGCTCGGGCGGCTACTCGGCCAGCCAGCTGACCGAGGGCGGCGCGGCCGCAGCCGGCGGCTTCGGTGGCGGCGGCTTCGGTGGGGGTGGCTTCGGCGGCGGAAGCGCCGGTGGTGGTTCCGCCGGTGGCGGTGCGAAGAACGGCGGGTGACGTCTCCTCAGGAGCGAAACCGGACCCTCCCCTTCTCTGTACCGGAACCCCGCTGTTCCGCCACAATGTGCGACGCGTCGGCGATAGTGCGCCGGCGCGTCGCACATTCGCTTCCCCGGGGGAATAGCTTGTCCAGTTCCGCTCCGCCGCCCGCTCCTGCCCGCAAGGGCGCCAACGCGGCCCTCAGCTGGTTGGTCAGCATCGGCTTCAACATCCTGGCGCCGATCTTCATCTACAACCACTTCCACGGCCACACCAGCGAGTACCTCGCGGTGCTGCTCTCCGGCCTCGGCCCGGTCATCGACGTCGTGATCTACCTGGTCTGGCACCGCCGGGTCGACGAGTTCGCGGTGGTCTCGCTGGTCTTCGTCGCGCTCACCCTGATCGTCTCCTTCATCGGCCCGCACGACGCCAAGCTGCTGCTCGCCAAGGACTCGGCGATCACCGGCCTGTTCGGGGTGCTCTGCCTGGTCACCCTGCTCGCGCCCAAGCCGCTGATGTTCTACTTCGGCCGCAAGTTCGCCACCGACGGCACCGCCGAGCAGATCGCCTGGTGGAACGGCCTGTGGCAGTACGAGGGCTTCCGCACCGTGCAGCGCAACCTCACCATCGGCTGGGGCGTGGGCTTCCTGCTGGAGGCGGCGATCCGGCTGGTCTGCGTCTACACGCTGCCCCACGGCCAGGTGGTCACGGTGAACAGCATCCTGCCCTACGCCTTCACCGGTGCGCTGGTCTTCTGGACGATGTCGTACGCCAAGCGCTCCCGCGCCCGTGGTGAGGCCGCCCGCGCGGCGCTGGCGGCCCAGTGCGAGCCGGGCGCCACCGCCTGATCTTCACCCGCGCCACCGGCGAGGCGTTCACGAACAAGCCGGTGGCCGCATGCCAACGCGGTGTGACCGCGCCGATCCGGTTGGTCTCGTCGAATACGGAGGGACCAACCGGCTCATGCATTTTTCACAGATTTCGCGTAGCCTCCGGAACCGTCTGTCATCCGATCGGAAGAACGCCCAGAGCCGGGAGGCCCGCCACGTGATGCCAGGGATCGCCACACAGGAAACCATCCGCCCAGGAACGACCGCCGGCGCGCAAGCCCCGATCGGCCAGCCCAGCGGTGAGGCCTTCCTGCTCGTGGTGGACGACGAGCCGAACATCCGCGAGCTGCTCTCCGCCTCGCTGCGGTTCTCCGGCTTCCGGGTCGAGTCGGCCGCCACCGGTGAGGAGGCGCTGGCCGCCATCGCCGAGGAGCGGCCCGACCTGGTGGTGCTCGACGTGATGCTGCCCGACGTGGACGGCTTCACGGTGGTGGAGCGGCTGCGCGAGCAGACCCGCCGCCAGCAGATCTCCAACCCGGCCGGCCTGGCCGCCCGCCCCGGCCGTCCCCGCCCCTCCGAGCACCTGCCGGTGCTCTTCCTCACCGCCAAGGACGGCACCGAGGACAAGGTGCACGGCCTGGCCGCCGGTGCGGACGACTACGTCACCAAGCCGTTCAGCCTGGAGGAGCTGATCGCCCGGATCCGGGCGATCCTGCGCCGGGCCGGCGGACCGGCCGAGGACGGCCGCCTGGTGGTCGCCGACCTCACCCTGGACCCGCTGGCCCACGAGGTCACCCGGGACGGCCGCCCGGTCTCGCTGTCGCCCACCGAGTTCAAGCTGCTGCACTACCTGCTGGCCAACGTCGGCCGGGTGGTCTCCAAGGCGCAGATCCTCGACCACGTCTGGGCCTACGACTTCGGCGGCGACCTCAGCATCGTCGAGTCCTACATCTCCTACCTGCGCCGCAAGTTGGACGCCGGGCCGGAGCACGGCCCCAAGCTGATCCACACCGTGCGCGGCATCGGCTACGCGCTGCGCCGCCCGCCCCAGCAGAACCAGGACTGACCTGGTGCGGCGACTGGCCCGGGTGCGCGGGCGCGTGCTGAAACCGCTCTCGCTGCGGGCCAGGCTGCTGGCGCTCACCCTGGTGCTGGTCGCCGCCGGTCTGGTGGTCAGCGACCTGGTGGTGCTCGGCACCGTGCGCAACCAGATGACCAGCCGGCTCGACCAGCAGCTGGAGCGGGTCGGCACCCCGCTGGCCCACCGCAGCGGCCAGCACGGTGCCGGGCCGTCCAGCTCGCCGTTCGCCGTCGACAACTCGGTCACCACCCGCCGCAACCCGCTGACCGGCATGCTGCCCAGCCTCTACGAGGTGCGGATGCTGGCCGCCGACGGCAGCGTGCTGCGGACGATGCGGCAGCCGATGACGCCCTCGGACCCCGGCCTCCAGCTGCCGCACTTCACCCCCGACGAGCTGACCGCCCACTGCGGGCAGGCGTTCGAGGTACCGGGCCAGAGCGGGGACGGCGACGACCCCTGGCGGGTGCTGATCCTGCCGGTGGACCGGCCCGCCCCGGCCTCCGGGACCGGCAAAGCTTCTGGGAACGGCGGCTCCTCCGCCTTCGTGGTGGTGGGCGCCTCGATGGACGAGGTGGACTCCACGGCGGACAAGCTGGGGGTCGCCTTCGTGGCGATCGGCGGCGCGGTGCTGGTGCTGCTCGGCGGGGTCGGCTTCTTCGCGGTGCGGGCCGGGCTGCGCCCGCTGCGCCTGATCGAGAACCGCACCGCGCTGATCGCGGCCGGTGAGCTCTCCCAGCGGATGCCCGAGCTGCCGACCTCCACCGAGGTCGGGCGGCTCGCACTGGCGCTCAACGGCATGCTCGACCAGATCGAGTCGGCGTTCGCGGCCCGGGCCGCCTCCGAGGCGAGGATGCGCCGCTTCGTCGCCGACGCCTCGCACGAGCTGCGCACCCCGCTGGCCGGGATCCGCGGCTTCGCCGAGCTCTACCGGATGGGCGCGCTGCGCGAGGAGGCCGACGTCAAGCGGACCATGGGCCGGATCGAGGCCGAGGCCCAGCGGCTCGGCGGCCTGGTCGAGGACCTGCTGACGCTGGCCCGGCTCGACGAGGAGCGCCCGCTCGACCTGGCGCCGATGGACCTGCGCACGCTGGCCGCCGACGCGCTGCACGATCTGACCGCGCTCGACCCGAGCCGGCCGGTCTCACTGACCGGCCCCGGCGGCACCGGCGCGCCCGGCGCCGCGCCGGTGCTGGGGGACGAGGCGCGGCTGCGCCAGGTGGTCAGCAACCTGGTCGGCAACGCGGTCAAGCACACCCCGCCGGGCACCCCGGTGCGGATCGGGGTGGGGTCGGTGAACGGCTCGTGCCTGCTCGAAGTGGCCGACGCCGGACCGGGGTTGACGGATGATCAGGCGGAGCGGGTGTTCGAGCGGTTCTACCGGGTGGACGCCTCGCGCAGCCGGCTCGACGGCGGTGGCGCGGGCCTCGGCCTGGCCATCGCGGCAGCCCTGACCCGCGCCCACGGCGGCGAGCTGACCCTGGAGACCGGGGCCGGCGCGGGCGCCGTCTTCCGTGTCGCGCTGTCGTCGGCGACAGGCTCCTGACCCGCGCTGTCGTCGGCGACAGGCTCCTGACCAGCGTCTTCACACCGCTGTGAGCGGTTTAACAGCACCCCCGCCGCATCGTGCTGATGGTGTGTAGGTCATACTGTTCGCAGACCTTGTGAAAGTGTTCACGTTCACAAGCTCACTAGCTTGACCTGCCTTGGTGCGGTTTGCGACAAAGCGCACCTTTGCCGGTTAAGTGAGGCAGGATTCTGGTGAAATCCGGTCAGAACGGACAGCCGTCCGCTCCGGGGCCGGGCGGCGATCAGCAGGGAAGAGGCCGAGGTGGAGCTGGCAATCGCTCACGAGACCATCGCCCGATGGCAGTTCGGGGTCACCACCGTCTATCACTTCCTGTTCGTGCCGCTGACCATCAGCCTGGCCGCGATGACCGCCGGGCTGGAGACCGCCTGGGTCCGCACGGGGAAGCAGAAGTACTTCCACGCCACCAAGTTCTGGGGCAAGCTCTTCCTGATCAACATCGCCATGGGCGTGGTGACCGGGATCGTGCAGGAGTTCCAGTTCGGCATGAACTGGTCCGACTACTCGCGCTTCGTCGGTGACGTCTTCGGTGCCCCGCTCGCGATGGAGGCGCTGATCGCCTTCTTCTTCGAGTCCACCTTCATCGGCCTGTGGATCTTCGGTTGGGACAAGCTGCCGAAGAAGCTGCACTGCGCCTGCATGTGGCTGGTGTCGATCGGCACCATGCTCTCCGCCTACTTCATCCTGGCGGCCAACTCCTGGATGCAGCACCCCACCGGCTACCGGATCGACCCGGTCACCGGACGGGCCCAGCTCACCGACATCGGCAAGGTGCTCTTCCAGGACACCACCCTGGTCGTGGTCTTCCACACCCTCACCGCCGCCTTCCTGACCGGCGCCGCGTTCATGGTCGGCATCGCCTCGTACCACCTGTGGAAGGCCAAGCGCCGCCCTGAGCAGGTGGACGGCCGCAAGGTCGCCTCGATGCGCACCTCGCTGCGGCTCGGCCTGGTGATGGCCGTGGTCGCCGGCCTGGGCACCGCGGTCAGCGGTGACACCCTGGCCAAGGTGATGTTCGAGCAGCAGCCGATGAAGATGGCCGCCGCCGAGGCGCTCTGGAACACCGAGCAGCCCGCCCCGTTCTCGATCTTCGCGATCGGCGACGTCACCAAGGGCCACAACTCGGTCGAGCTGCAGATCCCCGGGATACTGTCCTTCCTCGCCAAGAGCAACTTCACCGACGCGGTGCCCGGCATCAACGACACCGCCGCCGCCGAGGCCGCCAAGTACGGCGGCAGCCCGCACGACTACATCCCGAGCGTCTTCGTCACCTACTGGGGCTTCCGCCTGATGATCGGGTTCGGCATGACCTCCTTCGTGGCCGGGCTGATCGGACTCTGGACCACCCGCAAGCGGCGGTTCCTGGCCCCCGAGTTCCGCACCGGCGACGACGAGCCGCCGCGCCTGATGCTCACCCCCACCCGGGAGATGGGCCCGCTGCTCACCAAGTGGAGCTGGCGGATCGGCATCCTGACCATGGGCTTCCCGCTGATCGCCAACAGCTTCGGCTGGATCTTCACCGAGATGGGCCGGCAGCCCTGGAGCGTCTTCGGCCTGCTGAAGACCGCCAACTCGGCCTCGCCCAACGTCAGCGTCGGGACCCAGATCGGCGCGTTCGTCACCTTCACCGTGCTCTACGCGATCCTCGCCGTGATCGAGGTCCGGCTGCTCGCCAAGTACGCCAAGGCCGGCCCCGACGTCGACGAGCAGCCGCCCGCCAAGGACCCGGTGCTGCGCGGTCCCGGCGCGGACCAGGACGCCGACCAGCCGATGGCCTTCGCCTACTGAGCCCGGAAGGGAACTCGCCATGCACCTTCACGACGTCTGGTTCGTGCTGATCGCCGTCCTGTGGATCGGGTACTTCTTCCTGGAGGGCTTCGACTTCGGAGTCGGCATCCTCACCAAGCTGCTGGCCCGCGACCGTTCCGAACGCCGGGTGCTGATCAACACCATCGGCCCGGTCTGGGACGGCAACGAGGTCTGGCTGCTCACCGCGGGCGGCGCCACCTTCGCGGCCTTCCCCGACTGGTACGCCACCCTGTTCAGCGGCTTCTACATCCCGCTGCTGATCATCCTGGTCTGCCTGATCGTGCGCGGCGTCGCCTTCGAGTACCGCCACAAGCGCAGCGGCGACGCCTGGCAGAACGGCTGGGAGCAGGCGATCTTCTGGAGCTCGCTGCTGCCGGCCTTCCTCTGGGGCGTGGCCTTCGCCAACATCGTGCACGGCGTCGACATCGACCAGCAGAAGAACTACGTCGGCACGTTCTGGGACCTGCTGAACGGCTATGCGATCCTCGGCGGCCTGGTCACCCTGTCGCTCTTCGTCTTCCACGGCGCGGTCTTCACGGCGCTGAAGACGGTCGGCGACATCCGGGTCCGGGCACGGGCGTTGGGGCTTCGGGCCGGACTGCTGACCGCCGCGCTGGCGGCCGCGTTCCTGATCTGGACCCAGGTCCACCAGGGCGACGGCTGGAGCCTGGCGGCCCTGGTGGTCGCGGTGCTCGCCCTGGTCGGCGCGCTCGCCACGCTGCGGATCGGCCGGGAGGGCTGGGCGTTCACCCTCTCCGGGCTGACCGTGGTGGCCGCCGTCGGCATGCTCTTCCTGGCGCTCTTCCCGAACGTCATGCCGTCCACGCTCAACCCGGCCTGGAGCCTGACCGTCAGCAACGCCTCCTCGACCGCGTACACGCTCAAGGTGATGACCGTCGTGGCGGCCGTCTTCACGCCGCTGGTGCTGCTCTACCAGGCCTGGACGTACTGGGTGTTCCGCAAGCGGATCGGCGTGCAGCACATTCCGGTCGAGCACTGAGTTCCGGTTAGTGAGCGGGGAGTTGACGTGAAACCGGTGGATCCACGGCTGCTGGCCGAGGCACGGGCGGCGCGGCTGTTCATGGCGGCCACCGTGCTACTGGGTGCGGTGGGTGCCGCGCTGACCCTGGCACAGGCGACGCTGATCGCGGAGATTGTCGTCCGATGCTTCCAACACGGCCAGGACGTGCGGGCGTTGGCCCTCCCGCTGGGGCTGCTCGCGCTGGTGGCGCTCGGCCGAGCGGGCGTCGCCTGGCTCACCGAGCTGGCCGCGCACCGCTCGGTGGCCCGGGTCAAGTCCCGGCTGCGCGGGCGGCTGGTCGAGCACGCCACCGCGCTCGGCCCGGCGTACCTGGCCGGCCGCCGCACCGGTGAGCTGGTCACCCTGGCCACCCGGGGCATCGACGCGCTGGACGACTACTTCGCCCGCTACCTGCCGCAGTTGGCCCTCGCCGTGGTCGCCCCGGCGGTGCTGCTGGCCCGGATCCTCGGCGCCGACTGGGTCAGCGCCGCGATCATCGTCGGCACGCTGCCGCTGATCCCGCTGTTCATGGTGCTGATCGGCTGGGCCACCCAGGGCCGGATGGACCGTCAGTGGCGCTCGCTCGCCCGGCTCTCCCACCACTTCCTCGACGTGGTCGCCGGATTGCCGACTTTGAAGGTCTTCGGCCGGGCCAAGGCCCAGGCGGCGGCGGTCCGCAAGATCACCGACGACTACCGCCAGGCCACCCTGCGCACCCTGCGCCTGGCCTTCGTCTCCTCCTTCGCGCTGGAGCTGCTGGCCACCATTTCGGTGGCGCTGGTCGCGGTGTCGATCGGCTTCCGGCTGGTGGACGGGTCCATGGACCTGGAGACCGGCCTGCTGGTGCTGATCCTGGCGCCCGAGGTCTACCTGCCGCTGCGCCAGGTCGGCGCGCTCTACCACGCGAGTGCGGAGGGGCTGGCGGCGGCGGGCGAGGTGTTCGCGGTGCTGGAGACGCCGCTGCCGTCGGCGGGTGCGGTGCCGGCGCCCTCGCTGGAGGGGGCTTCCTTGGTGATTGACGGGGTGACGGTTTGCTACCCCGGGCGGGTGGAGCCGGCCGTCGACGGGGCCGACTTCTCGGTGGCGGCGGGGCGGACGGTGGCGCTGACCGGGCCCAGCGGCGCGGGGAAGAGCACGCTGCTGGCGGTACTGCTGGGGTTCGTCGCCCCGTCCGCCGGGGCGGTCACGGTAGTCGCGGCCGACGGGCGGGCGTATCCGTTGGGGTCGCTGGACCTCGCGTCCTGGCGGGCCCAGATCGCCTGGGTGCCGCAGCGCCCGCACCTGTTCGCCGGCACCGTTGCCGAGAACGTCCGGCTGGCCCGCCCCGAGGCGTCGGACGCGCAGGTCGCTGACGCTCTGCGGGCGGTGGGCGCCCTCGGGTTCGCCGCACCGGACACCGTGCTGGGGGAGGGCGGCACGGGGCTCTCCGCCGGGCAGCGGCAGCGGCTCGCGCTGGCCAGGGCGCTGCTGGCCGACCGTCCGCTGGTGCTGCTCGACGAGCCGACGGCCAACCTGGACGCCGAGAGCGAGGCAGCGGTGGTCGACGCTGTGCGGGCGCTCGCCGCCGACCCGCGCCGCACCGTACTGCTGGTCGCCCACCGCCCGGCGCTGCTGGCGCTGGCGGAGGAGAGGGTGGCGGTGGGGGGTGCTCCGGTGGCGGCTGTTGCGGTTCACGCTGCTGTTGGCGCGGCCTCACCAGTTCCTCCCACTCCCTCCGAGCCCGCCTCCGGCGCCCCGCTGCCTTCCTCCGGTACCCCGCTACCCGCCTCCGGTACCCCGCTGCCTTCCTCCGGCACCCCCCTCCGCAGGCTCTCCCGGCTGTTCCGCACCGCCGAGGCCGGGCGCCCCCGGCGGCGGTTCTGGCTGGCCGTGCTGCTCGGCTCGCTGGCGCTCGGCTGCGCCATCGCGCTGCTCGCCACCTCCGGGTGGCTGATCTCCCGGGCTTCGCAGCACCCGCCGGTGCTCTACCTGATGATGGCGGTCACCTCGGTGCGCGCCTTCGGGGTGGGGCGCGGCTTCTTCCGGTATGCCGAGCGGCTGGTCTCGCACGACGCCGTGCTGCGCACCCTGGGCAGCCTGCGGGTCACCGTCTACCAGCGCCTGGAGCGGCTGGCGCCGGCCGCGCTGCCCGCGTTCCGGCGCGGCGACCTGCTCTCCCGGCTGGTCGCCGACGTCGACTCGGTGCAGGACTGGTACCTGCGCTGGCGGCTGCCCGCCTGCGTGGCCGGTGTGGTGTCGGTCCTCGTCTCCGTCGGCCTGGGCCTGCTGGTGCCCGCCGCCGGGGTCGTGCTCGCGCTCGGCCTGCTGCTCACCGGGGTCGCCGTGCCCCTCCTGGCCGCCCGGTCCTCCTCGCTGACGGAACGTCAGCAATCCCCCGCACGCGGCACGCTGGCCACCGCCGTGGTGGATACCTGCACCGGTACCGCCGAACTCACGGTCGCCGGGGCGCTGCCGAGCCGCCTGGCCGCCGTCCGGGCCGCCGACGCCCGGCTGACCCGGCTGGCCGCCCGCTCGGCCGGGACCACCGCGCTCGGGGCCGGGCTGACCGCACTGCTCACCGGGCTCACGGTGGCCGGGTGCGCGGCGGTCGGCGTGCAGGCGGTGGCCGGCGGCCACCTCTCCGGGCTCTTCCTGGCCGTCGTCATCCTCACCCCGCTCGCCGCCTTCGAGGCGGTGGCCGGGCTGCCCGCCGCCGTCCAGGTGCGCGAACGCAGCCGGGCGGCGGCGGAGCGGCTCACCGACGTCCTCGACACCCCGGACCCGGTGGTCGAGCCCGCGTACCCCGCGCTCCCTCCGGCCGACCCCTTCCCGCTCGCCGTCCGCGGCCTGCGCGCCCAGTACCCGGGGCAGCAGGGCCACGCCCTGGACGGCGTCGACCTCGACATCGCCGCCGGTCAGCGGATCGCGGTGGTCGGCCCCTCGGGCTCCGGCAAGACCACGCTGGCCCAGGTGCTGCTGCGGCTGCTCGACCCGACCTCGGGGAGTGTCACGCTCGCCGCAGCTTGTCCACAGGCTGTGGATAGTCGAACCCTGGACGGCGACGCGGTACGCCGCCTGATCGGCCTCTGCGCCCAGGGCGCCCACGTCTTCGACAGCTCCCTGCGCGAGAACCTCCGCCTGGCCCGGCCCGACGCCACCGACGCCGACCTGCGCGCCGCCCTCGCCTCGGCCCGCCTCCTCGACTGGGTCACCACCCTGCCCCAGGACCTGGACACCATGGTCGGCGAACACGGCGCCCGCCTCTCCGGCGGCCAGCGCCAGCGCCTCGCCCTGGCCCGCGCCCTCCTCGCCGACTTCCCCCTCCTGATCCTCGACGAGCCCGCCGAACACCTCGACCTCCCCACCGCCGACGCCCTGATGGCTGACCTCCTGGCGGCCACGGAAGACCGCGCCACCCTCCTGATCACCCACCGCCTCGCCCCCCTGGCAACGGCCGACGTGGACGAGATCCTGGTGCTGGCGGATGGCCGAGTCGCGGAGCGCGGCAGCTGGGGCGAGTTGATGGCCCGTCAGGACGGCCGGCTGCGCGGGCTGTGGGAGCTGGAGACGATGGGCGAGCGCGCATTGGCGGCTTGAGCTTCGGGTGGGGCTGGATCGTCGGATGCATCCCGCCCTACGGTGGCGCCATGAGCAATCACTCCGAAGAGCCGGTCGCGCCCGTCGAGGCCTATGAACCCCCTTACTACGTCGCCGTGTTCACCGCGGTGCGAACCGAGGACCAGAGCGGCTACAGCGAGACCAACGCACGCATGGAAGACCTGGTGAAGGACATCCCTGGTTACCTGGGGATGGACTACGCGCAGACCCCTGGCGGCCTGGCCATCACCGTCGGGTACTTCCGCGACGCCGATGCCCTCAAGGAGTGGCAGTCCAACGCCGAGCACCGCGCAGCACAGAAGCGCGGCCAAGCCGAGTGGTACCAGAGCTACACGCTCCATGTGGCGAAGGTGGAGCGGAGCCACGGGTTCGTGCGGGCGTAGGTCCAACTGTGCGACCGGCACTGGTCCGCCCGGGTGAGCAGCTGTGCTCCCGATCGAGCGGATCGTTGAGGGGCGTCAGACGGGTGTGCCCAGACGACTTACGAGCTCAGGCGATGTGCCGGTCACCAGAGCAGTCAACCGTCCATCACTGCTGGTCACTTGATCGGTGGCGTACTCGAACCACACGACCTTCCCGGCTCTGGAGGGTTCCCATCCCCACGAGTGCGCCACGTCCGGCTCGACATCCCACTCCTGCGGCACCGGGAAGGAAGCCGTGTCCAGCGGGCTCATCTTCGGTCACCACCCTCCGAGTTGAAAGGTGCGTCATGGGCGGGCGCAGGGTGGAGGCGTCCCGGGGGGGGCGTCCACTCCTCCCCGCCCTCGGGTGGACGCAGGTGGTACGAGTAGACCCCCTCGCCGGGAACGTCCACTATCACGCCGACGGTGCCGTTGATCGTGTCGTGCGCCAGGTCCCCGAGGCGGGGTGTCCAGGGCGCTGCGGGGCCGTTCGCGTCTTGGGAGTTGAGGCGTCGTCCGCTCATGCAACAGACGGTAGGTGGGCGATTACACCTGAATATGAATCCGCGGAATACTGCTATCCGTCCAGGTGGAAGCGGTCGGACATGAGGCGCTGCTCGCATCTGGCATTCGCAAGGCCTCGGGCGCTAGCGGGACGCGGTCAGCTGACCTTCCGCCGCCGGCAGGGGCTGGTCCCGCCCGGTGCGCCGTCGGTAGGCCAGCCAGATGCCCAGCACGGCGAGGGCGGTCACCGGCCAGGTCGAGATGCTCAGCGGGCCGGCGAGCAGCGGGTCGACGAGTCGGCCCGACACCTCGCGGGTGAGCGGCAGCGTGAACTCGTTGAGCGACAGGTGTGCCGCGACGGCCGCCCACACCGATCCGGTGGACAACCGGACGGTGGCGATCACCGTTCCGAGCAGCATCGCGGTCACCACGGCGACGGGTATGCCCAGCAGCACCGAATGGCCGGGGTAGCTTCCGCCGAGCGCCGTCATCGGGACGTGCCACGCCCCCCAGATCGCGCCGCCGATCAGGAGGCCCCGGGTCCTGCCGTAGCGGAGCAGCCGTGGCAACAGGTAGCCCTGCCAGCCGAGTTCCTCACCGAAGTACAGCGGAACGGACAGCAGCGCGCTCAGCACGAGCGGCGCGACGGTGGCGGGCCCGGGCAGGTGCGCGGGGGTGTACCAGCCGACGAGGGTGGCCACGGTCAGGCCGGCGGCGGTGAGGCCGAGCGGGATCGTCAGCGCGACCGCGACGGAGCGGACTTCGTGCCGCCACGGTGTGGCCCTGGCGAGTCCGAGGACCCGCACGGCCTGGCGCGGCCCCCGGCCGCGCGCGGTGAGACCGAACGCAGTCAGCGCCGGCACCAGCATCATCAGGATCATGCACAGCGCTGCGAGTCGCGGCGTCCCCTGCGCGGCGCTCGTCCGGCGGAGGCCGTCCACCCAGAGCGGGATCATGGTGATCCACGCACCGACGAAACTGATCGACAGGAAGAGGATGAGATCGGAGCGGGAGTTGCCCGAAGTGCTCGTTCGTTTCATGGTCCTGACGCTACGAACCGCAGGGCGACCGGGGCGATCGTGCAGGCTCGCCGACCAATGGTGTAGCACGCTCCACTGCGCCGGGAGGCCGAGGAGGGGAAGACTGGCCGCCGTGAACGACTTGTCGATGACGCGAGCGAGCGCGGCGCGTTCGGCCCGTGCCGCCGGGTACTGCGCAACCGTGTTCGTCCGCGCACTGGCCCTGGTCGTGCTGGTGCCCGTCCTCATGTACTCGGCCGTACTCTGCCTGGTCGGCGTGGGTCTGCTCATCCTGCCGCACGAGCTCCGGCTGCTGCGCCGGCTGGCCGACGGCGAACGCGACCGGCTGGGACGGTGGGCGGCGGCGTCCACGCCACCGGCCGGGCCGCACGCGCGAAGGCGCCTGATGGCCGTGCTGTCGGACCCGGCAACCGGCCGCGACCTGCGGTGGGCGGCCGCCATGACGGTCGCCGGCACCGCACTCGGGCTCATCGGCGCGGCGCTGTTCCTGTTCCCGGCGGCCGTGGTCGTGCTCGTCGGCCTGTGGTGGCTGTTCCCCGCGGACGATCCGATCAGGCTGATCCTGAACGTCCCGATCGACAGCTGGGGATCCGCGGTCTACGCCGGGGTGCCGCAGTTCCTGCTGAGCGTGCTGCTCGCCCTGTTCGGCCCGCCGCTGCTCGCCAGGCTGGCGGCGTCCGTGAGCCGGTGGCTGCTCGCCCCCTCGGCCGCCGCGGTCCTCGCCGAACGCGTGTCGACACTGGACCGGACACGCACCGGGGCGATCGACGCGCACGGCAACGAACTGCGCCGCATCGAACGGGACCTGCACGACGGCACCCAGGCCCGGCTGGTCTCCCTGGCCATGCAACTCGGGCTCGCCGAAAGGACGCTGAGCGCCGACCCCGCCGCGGTCGGCCCGCTGCTGGCCCGGGCACGGGAGGGCGCCGAGGAGGCAATGGCCGAACTGCGCGACGTGCTGCGCTCCGTCTACCCGCCGATCCTCGCCGACCGGGGCCTCGCCGGTGCCGTCTCGGCGGTCGTCGCCCGCTGCCCGGTGCCCGCCACCGTCGAACTCGGCGAACTCGGGCAGCCCGGCGGACCCCGCGGACTCGGTGACGTACCGGCGCAGGTCGAGGTAGCCGTGTACTTCGCCATCACCGAGGCTCTCACCAACGTGGCCAAGCACGCCCACGCCGACTCCGTCTCGGTCACCCTGGCCAGGGCCGACGGCACGCTCCGCGCGGAGATCACCGACGACGGCCGCGGCGGAGCAGTCGAGGGCGGCGGCACCGGGCTGCGCGGCATGCGGCAGCGCATCGAGGCAGTCGACGGCGTCCTGCGGGTCCAGAGCCGGCCGGGCGGGCCCACCGTGATCACCGTGGAGTGCCCGTGCGGATCGTGATCGCCGAGGACAACGCACTGCTCGCGCAGGGACTGACCGCGCTGCTGGAGGCCCTGGGGAACGAGGTGCTCGCCACGACCGAGGACGCCGAGTCCTTCGTGACGGCCGCCATCACCCACCGGCCGGACGTGGCCGTGGTGGACGTCCGCCTCCCGCCGTCCTTCACCGACGAGGGCATCAGGGCCGCGCTGCGCGCCCGGGAACACGTCCCAGGCCTGCCGATCCTCGTACTCTCCCAGTACGTCGAGGACACCTACGCCCGAGAACTGCTGGCCGACGGCACCGGCGTCGGCTACCTGCTCAAGGACCGGGTCGCCCGCGTCGACGACTTCGTGGAGGCGCTCCACCGGGTGGCGGCCGGCGGCACGGTGCTGGACCCCGACGTGGTCCGGCAGCTGCTCGCGACGCGCGGCAACCCGCTGTCGCGGCTCACCGAGCGCGAACGCGAAGTACTCGCGATGATGGCCCAGGGATACGGGAACTCCGAGATCGCCGCTCGCCTCGTGGTCACCGAGCGGGCCGTGCACAAGCACGTCGGAAACATCTTCGTGAAGTTCGACCTCCCGCCCGAGGACAGCGGCGACCGGCGCGTCCTCGCAGTCCTCACCCACCTCGGAGCCCCTCAACGCCGATCCCGACGGCCAGGACCGGAAGCCGACTAGGAGAGAAGACGCCTGCAGGCGCTGCGGGAGCTGGAGGTGACGGTGTCGTGCAGCGCGGGCGCGACCGCCCCGCGCCTACCGAAGGCAGCGCCACCCTCCTGATCACCCACCGCCTCGCCCCCTGGCAACGGCCGACATGGACGAGATCTCGGTGCTGGCAGATGGGCGGGTCGCGGAGTGGGGCAGCTGGGGCGAGTTGATGGCACGGGAGGACGGCCGGCTGCGGGCGCTGTGGGAGCGGGAGACGGCTGGGGATCGGGTGGCGCTGCGCGTCGGGTGACTGATGCGTCGGCGCCTACGCGGCAGAGGTCAGGACATAACCGAGGCTGTCGAGCCCTTCGGCCTGGCACAGATGGTCTGATGCACCATCCAGTTCGGTCTGCAGGAGTTGGTAGGCGGCACCGCAGGACTGACCCCAGTACATGGCGGCACGCCAGAGCTGACGGCCGTAGCCGTGGCCGCGCTGATCCGGCAGCACTCCGAAGTACTGCGGGAGCAGCCGAGCGGTTCCCTCCGAGTCCTTCATGATGTCCATGGGACCGATCGCCCCGACCACCCTCTCCTCGGCAGTGATGGTGAGAATCGGACCGTCCAGGGCACCAGCACGGAACCGGCTCCACAGGAATGCAAAGCCATCTGCCGCCATCTGGTGGGAAAACTCGGCAAACGTTGCTGCCACCGTCGGCTGGAGGTCTCGTAGGTCTCGTACGGCAGTGGCCTGCCGTGGCTCCGGATGATCAAACGCCTTCAGCTGAATCCGAGTGCAGGACGCTCCGACAGGCACAGCAGAAGCCTCGGTCTGGAACCAGATGATCCGGGCCGCTTCGGCGCCGTGTGCGGCTTGAAGCTTGGCCGCCACGTCCCGCAGCTCTGTGAGATCTGGTGCAGTGGATGCGTAGTGGTGCAGCTTGACCGTGGCACGACCGCGTCTGACGAGCGTCGGGATCACTGTGCGGCCGGGCCGGTGGATGATCGCGTCGACGAGAACGGTCTCGTCCTTGGTGGCCGCCCAGCGTTGGTCCTTGTCGTGCGGCAGGAACCGGCCGGTGCCGGCCACCGCGAGCACGTCGGCGAACAGTTCAGGCCTGAGGGTGCCGGGGTGGACTGGACCGATGGTCGGCACATAGGGCACGGTCACCACGGGGCTCAGCCAGTCCCAGTGCAATCGCATGGCGGCACCCTATCCACGCGCACCACGTGCCGCAGGCCCCGACGCGATTGCGACCGGAGCCCGCGGGGTGGTGATCACTCAGGATCAGTACGGGTTGTCGTCACCGGCGTTGCACGAGCACTTCGTGGACTCCGCCAAGTCGTCGAGGTCGTCGACGAGTTCGATCTCGACCACGCTGGCGCGCGTGGTGCCGAGCTGGATCAGGCTCTGCGGGTTCATACTGACACCTCCTCCCTCTTTCGTCCGTGCTGGCAGTAACTTGCGAGTGGTGCCTTCGCCTCCTGGTAGAGCTTGGCCAGCGGCCGGCAGACCCCGCATGATCCGGAGAGCTGGCAGCCGGAGCACCCACCGGTGCGAAGCATGAGTTGGTCGGCGATCGCACCCAGCTGACGGAGACCTTCGACGCCCTCGGCCATCAGGTCCACGTGCGGGTCGCGGCCGACCTTGCAGATCGACGCCTTGCCGTGCGGGTCGGAGTGGAAGAAGGTGTGACCGGCGTTGCAGCCGGTGAACACCTTCCGCTGCCGCAGGTGCTTGGCGGACTGCGCGGGCAGTGACTCGTCCCCGCCGTAGATCGTCGGGGACATGTTGACGTAGCTGTTGTGCTCCAACCCCCAGCGCTCGGCCATCGCCACCATTGCGGCCTCCTCGTCCGCCGAGTGCTCGGTGACGACCAGGTTGAGGCGCATCGGGATGCCGGCCTCAAGGGCTGCGGCCATCCCCCTTTGGAAGGTCGCGAAGGAGTTCTTGCGCCGGGTCAGGCCGTCGTAGCTCGCGGCTGTGGCGCCATAGACGCTGACGACGACCCGGTAGGCGGGCATCCTGGTCAGCGCGTCGAGGATCTTGGGCTGCCACAGGCGAGAGCCATTGGTCGAGATGGTGATCATCATCCCGAGTTCGTAGGCGAGGGCGTACGAGTCCACGAAGTCCCGGTCGATGGTGGGCTCGCCGCCAGTGATCTGCAACCACAGCACCCCGGCATCGCGCATGACGTGCAGCAGACGGGCTTTGTCGGCCATGGACAGACCCTCGAACTTCTTCAGGCCGAGGTAGCAGTGCTCGCAGTCGTAGTTGCAGCCGAGGTTGATCTCCCAGGACGCGCGGCTGTACTGCGGCTCCGCCCTCTGCCGGACCAGCAGGAAGTCCTCGACCGGGGAGGCGGGGGCGAGGTCCATGGCCCAGCGCTGCCGAGCCGCCTTGATGAGCCAGGACGGCGCGGGCGCGCCCGACTTGGCCGCTTGCTCCAGCTCGGCGAACTGGCGCAGCGGGATCTTGATGCCAGCGATGCTCCCCGGGCAGACCACCAAGTAGTCGTACAGGAACCGGCTGGTGATGAGTTGGTGCACGTGTGGTACCTCCTCTTGGTGGGGGTGGTATCGGCGAACGCACACGGGACTGTGCGGCCGGCACCGACCCGCCCGAACGAGCACGTGTCATCCTGATCGAGCGGATCGTGAAAAGGGGTGTCAGACAGACGCGCCCAAACGACTTGCGAACTCAGACGAAGTGCCGGTCATCCGAGCGGTCAACCGCTCATTGCCGCCAGGCAGTTGATCGGCGGCGCACTCGAACCAAACGACCTTTCCATCCCCGGACGGCTCCCAGCCCCACGAGTGCGCCAGGCCCGCGACGACCATCAGGCCTCGACCGCCGGTCACGGTGTCCTCCGCCGTGGCCGGGTCCGGCGGGTGAGGACTGCTGTCCGCGACCTCTACCCGCAGTCGCAGGCCCGTCCAGCGCACCGTTACCCGGCACCGAGCCTTCGTGTGCTCCATGCCGTTCGCCAATAGCTCGCTCGCACACAGAGCTACATCAGCCAACGCCTCCTCGGACAGCGGGACCCTCCAGTGCCGCGCGATGTCCACGATCAAGCGCCGAGCCGACGGCACCGCAGCGGCGTCAGGCTTGACATCCCACCCCTGCGGCACCGGAAACGATGCCACGGCGAACGCGCTGGCCCGTTCGCCGTGGTCTGCAGTCGAAGGCCTGTCAGACGGTGTGTAGCAGCCCCGAGCGGCGACGTTTGCGGACACGCGATACCTCCGGCCAACAGACGAGTTGAGAGGGCGCCCTCCCCGGTGCAGAGCAGGGTGAGCGCCGCTGTTGCCACAGCCTGGGGACTTTCCCGGCAGAACCCGGGGCACCTGTCCATCTCCCTGGGCAGCTGACGTACAGTCAACCCACCCAAGAGCACGATGGGTACTCTCACCCACACGTAGAGTGGTTTACGCGGTTTACAGCTCCACCTCAGGGGATCGATCGTGACCACACGCAAGGAACCCAATCAGCGTCTCAGAGAAGTGATTTCAGCTGTTGGCTGGACCTACGAGGCGCTAGCCCACGCAGTACGACGGATCGGCGCGGAGAACGGCGAGACGCTGCTGACCAACAAGTCGGCGGTAGCTCACTGGATCTGCGGCGCGCAACCGGCTGGCCAGGTCGGCCAGTACATTGCTGAGGCTTTGTCCCGCCGTGCTGGCCGTCGGATCACCCTGGCCGATCTGGGATTTGCCGCCCCCGAGGACTCGTTGGCGGCCAGCAGCGATCCGGTGGAGGCCGCCGCCAACCTTGGCCGTGCGGATGTCGAGCGCCGCACCTTTCTGGGCGTTGCCGCCTTCACGACCGCAGGCGTGGCCATGCCGTTGCTCTACGACCCTGAGCCGGTCTCACGCTTGATGCGCGCCCGCACCGGCAGGGCCCGCGTCGGTGTTGAAGAGGTCGAGGTCGTCCGACACATCACTGCCGTCTTCAGCGCGGCGGACGAGAGACTTGGCGGCGGCCACGGGCTGACCACCGTGACCGCCTACCTTGCAGACACCGCAGCCCCGATGCTCAACGGGCGTTTCCCCGATGAGATCACCCGGTGTCGAGCCTTCGGAGCAGTCGCCGAACTCGCCTACCTCGCCGGGTGGAAACACCACGACCTCGGCCAAGAAGGTGCGGCCCAGCACTACTATCAGGTCGGCTACCAACTCGCCGTGGAGGCGGACCCTCACGGTCATGCGGGATGGATGATGCGAGCCCTGGCCCATCAGGCGCTCAGTCTCAAGCAGCCCCACCACTGTGTTGCGCTGATCGAGAGCGCCCTCGCTCGTAGCATCGGCCGCGTGGACGGTCAGACCGAGGCGCTTCTCCACATCACCCATGCCCGCGCATTCGCAGCCACGCGGGACAAGCCGGCCGCAGCCCGAGCGCTCCTTGCCGCTGAAAACGCTCTCACTCGTGACGACGACCCACAGCCAAGCTTCTCACTTGTCAGCGGCCCAGCCGCGGGAACCGTCGCCAGCCACATGGCTAGAACCCTCACCGACCTCGGAGACCACGTAGGTACTGAACAGCAGCACCGCGCCGCCCTGGTCCGTTGGGATGCCGAGAAGTACAAGCGCGTCCATGCCCTCACGTATGCCGATCTAGGAGACAGCCTTGCCGCTCAAGTCCGAGCAGACGAGGCAGTGGCCACGTGGGGCCGCGCGCTCGATCTCATGGACGGCATGACCTCGGACCGCACCAGAAAGGCGATCTTGTCGTTCCGTCCTCACTTGGCGATCTACCGTAGACGGGGCGTGCCAGGAGCCACCGACCTGGAGCGCCGCGCACGCGACGCACTGACCTGACAGCCGCACCGCAGGAAGGACCGGATCGACGTGACTCAGCCGACCACCGACCAGACCACCGTGCTCAAGCCCGCCACGGAGTCGATGACGCTGCTGGTCGCCGCCGTCATCGTCCACGACCTGGAAACCCAGCGGGTTGCCCTCCTCCGGCGCGGGCCCAATGCCAAGTTCGCCCAGGGCATGTGGGATCTGCCAGTCGGTAAAAGCGAACCAGGTGAACCGATCACCGAGACGGCCGTCCGGGAATTGAAGGAGGAGACCGGCCTCGTCGTTGCTCCCGAGGACCTGCGCTTGGTCCACGTGATCCATGGGGCCCGAGGGGTTGAGGCACCCAACGGATTTCTGACTGTCGTTTTTTCCGCCCATCGCTGGTCAGGTGACCTTGTGAACGGCGAACCCGAGAAGCACTCAGAAGTTGCGTGGGTGAGCACCGGTGCCATCCCAGAGGAGTTCGTGTCCACCACCGACACGGCCCTGCTCAGCTACCTCAACAACGGGTCGAGCGTCTCGCTGGACTCGTGGCAGAGCGGATCACCGACACCGGCGCAGTGAGCTCCGTGTTCGTCGGCTCGGTGGGCGAGCGGCACAAGGGAGTCGGTCGGTGCGCCGTCGGTGACACAGTCCTCGCCGAGCAAATACTTCCAGGTTCAGCTCACTCGTTCACCGCTGTGTAGACGACCCGGTAGATAGTGGCGACTTCCGCCGCATTGGTGCGGCACTCCTCGACGGTTTCCGCGTGGCTGGCCAGGTAGTTGGCTCGGTGGTAGGCCGCTGCGCTCTGTGGGACGCGCTCGATCTCGACCACGGCTGCCCAGTGAGCGACGAACGAGCGGAGCGGGTTGATCGTGCCTCCCTTGAGGGCTTCCGCCATGGCCCGGGTCTGGTCGTTCACCAGTTCCGGGAGACGGTCTGCGGCCACCACGGAGAGCGCGGCTTTGAGCGCGGCCGGGCTCTTCTCGGGGCGGGGAACGAGTTCGCCGTCGTGGCGCACGGGCTGACTCCAGGACCGGCGGATATCACGCTTCGCGTGTGCTACGTTACGCGCAGCGAGATAAGTAAAGACTTGTGACCCCGGCAGTGCGCCAACACTCCGGGGCCCGGCACAGGAGGAAGCAACTCCCATGCAGATTCATCGTAGCGAACAGCTACGCCGATTCACCGTGCTGCCGAACGGCCTGTTGCAGGATCGTCGGCTCAGTTTCACCGCGCGCGGTCTGCTCGTCGATCTGCTCTCCCGGCCCGATGGCTGGCGGGAGGATGGGCGGCAGATGGCGGACAGCAGTCCGCAGGGGCGCGGGGCGGTGCAGCGGGCGCTCAAGGAGCTTGCGGCGGCGGGGTATTACCGGGTTGAGCGGGTGCGGCGGGCGGACGGGACGATCCGGTCCGAGGCGCATGTGTTCGATAGGCCTCAGGTGAGGCTGCCGACTGTCGGGCGTCCGGTGTCCGGTGAGGCGAGGCCCGGTCCAGCTGACGTTCCTTCCGTAAAGGACCAGGGAAAGAACCCCACCCTCCCTACTCAGGCTCGCTCCGGGGCGTCGAGCGATCCGGTGGCACTGGCTGCCGTCCTGCCAACTGCCGTGGCTACGGCCCCGGATGAGCAGACGCAGGCGGCTGTCGCCGTGCTGTACCGGGTGATCCGCCCCGATCCGCGGCTGGGCCTCGGTGAGGCGGAGGCACGGGAGTTGGCGCCGCTGGTGGCCAAGTGGCTGGAACACGGGTACGCGGAACGGGACTTGGCGGACGCCCTGCTCCCCGGCCTGCCGGCGTCCGTGCACTCGCCTGCCGCCGTGCTCCGCAGTCGCCTGGTGCGAAAGCTGCCGCCGCCCAAGGCGCACGGCCAGCCGAAGCCGTCCTACGCCGAGTGCGCCAAGTGCCACGATCCGGTGCCCGCCCCCGGGATCTGCCGCCCCTGTGCGGGGTTGGGGCGCGCATCCGCACCGTCCGAGGAGCGGGAGTCGCTCACGGCACGTGGGATGGCTCGCGTGCGGGCAGCCTTGCAGGGGGCGGAAGTTGAGGTTCCCACAGGCAGCTGAAGCACAGGCCTGGGCCCGCGCTAGTCCGGCCGCTAGGATCCCGACGTGAGCGCGTTTCTTGGCGAACTATCCCCGATTTTATGGGCCGTCGGCATCGGCTCGTTCCTCGGATTGATCACCCGTCAGCTCGCCAGGCGCGGCAAACGCTTCAGCAAGGCGCAAATCCGTGACTTCGCCAAAGACCTGCGCCACGAGCTGTACATGCGCTCGACCGGTCCGGGCCAGAGGGTCGACCTCACCGACTACCTCCAGGGCCAACCGTACTTCGGCAGCCAGTGGCTCATGGAGGTCTACAGCATCCTGTACCGGGAGAAGATCGTGTTCGGCCTGACCCCGCTCACGGTCGGCGGTAGGGTCACCTTCCGCCTGACCGACAAGGGAATTGAAGAAGCGAGGATGGAGCGTCTGATGTCAGCCGCAGAGAACCCGCGCACGGTGAACAACTACCAGGCGGGCGTGGTGCAGATCGGCGACCACAACAGCGCCGAGAACGTCACCGCCAACTTCGGCACCGACCAGAGCCGGCTGCTGGCCCAACTCGTGGCCGCCCTCGTCGCCGTGGCGGGCGACACCGCGCTGCAGCCGCAGCTGCGCGGCGTTGCCGAGCAGGCCGCTGCCGATCTGGAGACGGCCACCCGGCAGGATCCGTCAAGGGTGCCCGTGATCCTGGAGCGGATCCGGGGCATCGTGAGTGTCGCCGCGACCGGCTTCGAGACAGTCCGGCCGATCCTGGAGGCGATCGGCTCGGCGCTGTAGCAGCGCAGGGCTTGCGGGGCCGGTCCCGTAGCCGACCCCGCTCGCCGCGCGCTGGTCGGTCCGATTTGGTGCGATACGTCTTATGGTCGTAACCGTGAACACCTCCGACTCCGCAGCCCCCGAGCCCACACCGCCCCGCGTGCCCGAGATCTCGTCGCTCGGCCTGGACACGCTGGTGACCGAGGTGTCGGAGCGGCTGCAGTCGGCGGCGGCGGTGACCGACCGGATGCAGCGGCTGCTGGAGGCCGTGGTGTCGGTCGGGGCGGGCCTGGACCTGCATGCGACGCTGGAGCGGATCGCGTCGGGCGCCGCGGAGCTGGTGGACGCCCGGTATGCGGCGCTCGGGGTGGTGGCGCCGGGTGGGCACGGGCTGTCGGACTTCATCCACGTGGGGATCGACGCCGAGACGGCGGCCCGGATCGGGGATCTGCCGTCCGGCAAGGGCATCCTCGGAGTGCTGATCGACAAGCCCGAGCCGCTGGTGCTGGACGACCTCAGCAAGGATCCGCGCTCGGCCGGGTTCCCGCCGCACCACCCGCCGATGCGGTCGTTCCTGGGGGAGCCGATCCGGGTGCGCGGCGAGGTGTTCGGCAACATCTACCTCACCGAGAAGCACGGCGGTGGCGGTTTCACGCCCGAGGACGCGCAGGTGGTGCACGCGCTGGCGGCGGCGGCCGGGGTGGCGATCGAGAACGCGCGGCTGTACGAGGAGGGCCGACGGCGGGAGCGGTGGATCGCGGGCGCGGCGGCCGTGACCACCGCGCTGCTCTCCACCAAGGCGGATGACGCGCTCGGGGTGGCCGCCGAGCAGGTGCGGGAGCTGGCGGACGCCGAGCTCGGGATGATCATGCTGCCGACCGGGGACGGCGGGCTACGGGTCTCGCACGCCGCCGGCGAGGCCGCCGAGTTCGTGGCCGGGGAGCTGGTGCCCGGCACGGGGTACGCGGCGCGGCTGCGGGACGGCGAGAGCATCTTCATCGACGACATGTCGCAGGACCGGGCGCTGGTGATGCGGGCGGCCCGCCGCTACGGTCCGTCGATGGCGCTGCCGATGGTGGCCCACGGCCGGGTGCTGGGCGCCCTGGTGGTGTGGCGCGGGCGCGGGGCCCGGCCGTTCAGCGAGGTGGAGAAGCAGCTCGCCGCCACCTTCGCCTCCCAGGCCGCCCTCGCGCTGCGGCTCGCCGAGGGCCAGCGCGACCAGCAGCGCCTGGCCGTCTTCCAGGACCGCGACCGGATCGCCCGGGACCTGCACGACCTGGTGATCCAGCGGCTGTTCGCCACCGGGATGATGCTGGAGAGCGCGGCCCGCCGGGCGGGCGTCCCCGAGGTGCAGGAGCGGCTCGGGCACGCCGTGGACGAGCTGGACGCCACCATCCAGGAGGTCCGCACCACCATCTACGCCCTGCAGCACGACGACGCCGGCAGTGAGCCCGACACCCTGCGCACCCGGGTGCTGCGCGAGGGCAGCCAGGCGGCCGCCGCGCTGGGCTTCAAGCCGTCGATCAGCTTCGTGGGGCCGGTGGAGAGCGTGATCGGCGACCAGGCGGAACGCCAACTGCTTGCAGCGCTACGGGAGATGCTCTCCAACACGGCCCGGCATGCGCGGGCCTCGCGGGTCAGCGTGGCGCTGGACACCACCGTCTACCTGGACGCCGAGGGCCACCCGGTCTCCGGCGACCCGGAGGCCGCCGTCCGCCCGGGCCGGCCCGGGGTGCTGCTCACGGTGGCCGACGACGGGGTGGGCATCCCCGAGTCCGGGCGCCGCAGCGGCCTGGCCAACCTGCGGCGGCGGGCCGAGAACCTCGGCGGGGCGGCCTGGCACGAGCCGGGCCCGAGCCGCCGGGGGACGGTCGTTCGCTGGTCGGCCAGGCTCTGACCGCAATCGGCCAGGCTCTGACGGCAAGACGTGCCAGGAAGGTGCTCAGCCCTCCCAGGCGAACTCCGCCAGCCGCTCGTCCACCGGCGCGTCGGTGAGCCGGTTGGCGAGGGTGGACATGGTGTAGGTGCCGATGCCGAGCACCACCTCCAGGGCGTTGCGCTGGGTGTATCCGTGGTCGAGGAAAGCCTCCAGGCTCTCCGGGGCCACCGCCCCGGCGGTGCTGATGACCTCCAGGGTGAAGAGGCGCAGCGCCTCCAGGCGGTCGTCGGGGAGCGGGCGCTGGTCGCGCAGGGCGGCGACCAGCTCGGGGGCGGCGCCCTGCTTGCTCACGATGGCGGTGTGCATCGCGACGCAGAGGTGGCAGCGGTTGCGGGTGGCGACGGTGAACACCACCACCTCGCGGGCGAGCGGCTCCAGGGTGCTGCTGCTGAACAGGGCGTTGGACTTGGTGAAGGCCTCCAGCAGCTGCGGGGAGGTGGCGAGCCGGCCGACGGCGGCGGGCAGGTGGCCGAGGTGGCGCTGGACGCCCTCCATGACGGGGCGGGCGGCCGCCGGGGCGGTCTCCAGGGTGTGGGTGGCAAAGGTGACGGGCATGGCGGAGCTCCCACTCGTTAAGATGGACAACGCGGTTGACTAAAAAGGTAAACCTGGTTGTCCATCTCTGCAAGGGGGTTCCGTCATGCCCGATGCCAAGCCCGACCACCAAGAGCCACGCGAGAGCTACGGCTTCGAGCTGCCCCTGCTGCTCTTCGCCGGCTTCCGCTCGATCATCGATGAGCTGCACGCCGAACTGGCCCGCCAGGGCCACCCGGAGGCCCGCCCGGCGCACGGCTTCGCGCTGCAGGCGGTCGGCCGGGCCGGGGCCACCGCCAGTGAGGTGGGCCGGCGGCTCGGGATCTCCAAGCAGGCGGCGGGCAAGACCGTCGACCGGCTGCTGCAACTCGGCTATGTGGAGCGGGTGGACGACCCGACCGACGCCCGCCGCAAGCTGGTTCGGCTCACCCCGCGCGGCGTCGACCTGCTGGCCCGCTCGGCGCAGATCTTCGAGCGGCTGCGCGGCGACTGGATGGCGCGGCTGGGCGCGGACCGGGTCCGGGCCATGGAGGCGGACCTGCGGACCATGGCGCCGGAGGGCTTCTTCCGGCTCGACGTGGCGGGCTGGTTCGGGGGCTGACCAGCCGTCAGCTCGTCAACTGCCGTACAGATTAACGAGGGAGAACTTCCGGACCAATAGACGGGCCGAACGGCCTTCGCCACTATCCGTGTTCGGGGCGGCCCACCTACGGTGGTGCCCGCTTGGGAGCCGAGCACGAGATCTCTACACGACACCCGCGCGTCCCGCGCCGACCGCGCCGGGCCGCACGGGGTCGGGGAGTGGGGCGGGTGGGCCTGGTGGGTCAGCTGCGTGCGGGCCGGGCGGGGTCGGAAGCGGTTCGAGGCGGGTTCCAGATCGAACGGGCGGCGAACGGGCGCTACCAGTGGCAGTTGAAGGCGCCCAACGGCCGGATCGTGGCGGTCTCCTCGCCGGTCTTCGAGACCATGGCCGAAGTGAGCCGTGCCGTCGAGCAGTTGCGCGGCGAGGCGGCCGAGTTGACCGCGCGGATCACCCATGTCCGGGACGGGATCGGCTGGATCTGGGTGGTGCCGGGGTCGCGCGGCCTGGCCGAAGCGCGCAGCAGTCGCGCCTATGAGCGGTACGCCACCTGCCAGAACGCGTTCCGCCGGTTCGTGGCACTGCTGGAGCGCCAGGCCGAGCGCCAGGCTGAGTCCCAGGCCGAGCGCCGGGCCCAGGCTGAGTCCCAGGCCGAGCGCCGGGCCGGGGCCCAGGCCTCCGAGTCCCAGGTCTCCGGGGCCCAGGCCTCCGAGTTCCAGGCCCGCGAGGCCCGCGAGGCCCGGGAGGCCTCCGAGCCCCGGGCCTCGCGGGCCTCCCGGGCCTCGCGGGAGCGCTCCCTGATCGAGCGCGCCCTCGGCGATGGCTGACCGCCCGCAGGCGGTACGCGGCCCGCGGCTGCTCGCCATGCAGGGCGCCGGACGCCTGGTGGGCTGGTCGCTCGCGGCCGGCAACGGCCGTCAACTGGCAGTCTCCGCACGGTTCTACCGCACCGAAGCGGAGCTGGTGGCGGCGCTGCGCGAGCTGCTGATCGAACGCGGCTCGCTGCGCTACGCGTTCAGCCAGGACCAGTCCCGCACCTGGCGCTGGTCCGCCTTCCTGCCGCCGCGCAGCACCCGGTCCGATCCGGCGGCCGAGGAGCCGGTGGCCCGCAGCGCCCGCGGCTATCTGCGGCGCGACCAGTGCCGCCAGGGCATGACCGGCTTCCGCGCCGGACTCCAGGCGCTGGAACGGGAGTTGCATACGCCGGGCCGCGAGGGCCGGTGGCCCTGGTGACCTTGAGGTTGCCGGATCCGACCCGAATCGCCACCGCGAGAAGAACGTCCGGCACCGCGTGCCGCCACTGCGCGGATGCACCGGCGCACGAACCACGAGCGCGGGCCAGCGAGTAAACCGCCAAGTCGACAAAATCCAGAAGTTCACCCGCACTCCGGCACCTGGCCAAGGTCCTTCCGGGCTCGCCGCGGACCGATGAGGATCAGTCCCGCTGGTCCGGGCCGGGCACAACTCGGGCCCCCGGCAAGCGGGTTCAACGGACCCGATGCTCCGATTCCGTAGCACGCCATGCCTTCCCTCTCCCACCGGAGGAATAGCACCATGCGTCACACCGCTGCCAAGCTGTTCGCCGTCGCGGCGATCGCCACCGCCTTCACCACCGTTGCCGCCGGCTCGGCCCTGGCCGACCCGACCGTGACCCCGGCCGCCAAGGACATCGTGGGTGCCGGCTCCGACACCACCCAGGCCGTGGTCGGTCAGTTCTCCACCGACTACAACGCCTTCCTGGCCGGCAAGGGCGACACCACCTCGCCGCGCCTGTACAGCTGGGACGCGACCGGCAGCAGCCCGATCACCCCGAAGACCGGTGCCAACACCATCACCCGGCCGAACGGCTCCAGCGCCGGCATCAGCGCGCTGAACGCCAACACCAAGACCACGCTGGACTTCGCCCGCTCCTCGCGCAGCCCGCAGACCGGTGACCTGACCACCGACGACTTCGTGGCATTCGCCAAGGACGGCGTCGCCTGGGCGGCCAACGGCACCGGCAACGCGCCGGCCAACCTGAGCACCTCCGACCTGGTCGGCATCTACACCTGCACCATCACCAACTGGAACCAGATCACCGACGTCTCCGGCTACACCGGCCCGAACGCCACCATCAAGGCCTACCTGCCGCAGATCAACTCCGGCACCCGCGCCTTCTTCCTGAAGGCCCTGGGCGGCGGCACCACCTCGATCACCCCGGGCACCTGCGTGCAGGCGTACACCCCGGAGGAGAACGAGGGCACCGACCCGGTGTACACGGACGCCAACGCGGTGACCCCCTACTCCGCCGCGCACTACATCGGTCAGGTCTACGGCGGCCACACCACCACGACCGACGCCCCCGGCCCGCTGACCCTGCGCAACGTCGACGGCATCAACCCGATCACCAGCACCCACACCCTGAACCCGACCTTCACCGCCACCAACTACGGCCGCACGGTCTACAACGTGGTCCGTGACGGCGACTGGACCGGCGGCACCCCGGCGCTGAAGAGCATCTTCGGCACCACCGGCTGGGTCTGCACCAACGCCACCGCCAAGGCCGACATCGCCAGCTACGGCTTCCAGACCCTGCCGCTGGGCGCCTGCGGTTCCGTGACCCACCTCTGAGCGCCACCACGCGCCCCCGCGACACCACGCTCTCCAGCGACACCACGCTGCTCCCGCAACACCCCGGCGGCCAGGGCCAGTTCCCTGGCCGCCGGGCCGCTCCCAGCCCAAGCCCGTGCACGAAGGAGACCATCCCAGTGATCAGCCGCAGAGCCGTCCGCCTCGCCGCCGCCCTCGCCACCGCCGCCGCCCTCGCCCTGACCGGCCTGAGTGACTCCGCCTCGGCCGCCACCACCGCGCCCACCGGCAGCCTGGTGATCCAGGAGGACAGCGGCTTCCTGCAGAACTCGCTGCAGAGCGGCATCGTGGCCATCGCGCTGCCCAATGCGACGGTGAACTACAACGCCGGCACCGGTTTCTCCGGCACCTTCCCGGTCACCGGCGGCTCGGTGAACCTCGGCGGCTACTACGGCGCCGTGCAGCTGGGCGGCAGCCTGCTGGTCGTCAACGCCACCACGGGCAAGACCGTGGACTTCACCAACCTGGCCTTCGACGCGGCCACTTGGGCGGTGACCGGGATGCCGCTGGGCAGCAGCACCCCGGTGAACCTGTTCGACCCGGCCGGCAATGTGGTGAGCACCAAGAGCGGCACCACCCAGAACCTCTCCGCCGACGACCTGGAGATCGACCCGGCCGGCGCGCAGTACGCGGACACCGCGCTGGGCACCACGTTCTTCGCCGGCGGCCAGCACGTGGGCACCACCGCGCTGAGCTTCACCGCCGGCAGCTGATCCTCGCCGCGGGCAGCTGAGCTTTCCGAAACCCCAGGCGTTTCCCGAAACCCCCGGCGTCGGGGCCCGGTTGGGGCCTCGTACACCTGATCCGACATCAACTGTCATGTGGTCATGGACGAATGGGCTCACGGGAATCCGTGGGTCCATTCGTATATCCGTCCCCACTCGCGCATCCGCACCGCGAACGCCGGAGGTACCCCTGATGAGAGACCGAGAACGGAGTCCGAGAGGCCCGGGGTGGTGGACGCGCGCCTGGTCGGCCGCCGTGCTGGCCTGGGCGGTGGTGGCGGTGCCGGCGGTGCTGCCACTCGGCGCGGGCACGGTGCCGCAGGCGCACGCGGATTCGGGGTCCGCCTCGGTGCCCGGGCCGCCGGTGTGGATCCCCGCGACGGGCCGGTACGGGGTGCCCGGCACGGTCACCGTCTCGCCGTCCAGCAACCTCGGCGACCAGGTGGTGCACGTCTCCTGGTCCGGATTCACCCCGAGCGTCCTCACCACCGGCGGGCCCGCGACCACCGTGACCCCGGGCAACGGCACGGTGATGTACCCAGTCCGGGTGTACGAGTGCCGGGGCGCCGACCCCAAGCCGACCGACTGCTACGGCTCCACGCTCTACGGCGGCGACCCGGCCAAGGGGTTCCAGCAGCCGGAGCCGGCCTCGGGCCTGCGCACCCCCGAGCTCCCGTCGAACGCCCAGTACGCGGTCACCGGCAGCGACGGCACCGGCTCGGCCGACATCGAGGTGTGGACGGCCGAGCAGAGCCAGACCCTCGGCTGCGACACCGCGCGCGCCTGCTCGATCGTGGTCGAGCCGAACTACGGCGGCGATCCGCTGAGCATCATCGCCTCCCTGAACGGGGACACCAGCGGCGCACCCGCCTGCGACGACCACGAGTTCGACAGCGACGGCTTCTTCAACACCGCCACCGACAGCGTGACCCAGCAGAACAACCTGGGGAGCAACAACTTCACCGGCGAGGCCTGCTCCTGGACCCACCGCACGGTCGTCCCGCTCTCCTTCGCGCCGACCGCGAGCAGCTGCAAGGCGGCCGGCAACGACTTCACCACCGCCGGCGCGCCGATGGCCGAGCGCGCGGTGCAGCAGTGGCGGGCCGGCGCCTGCCTCAACTCGGCTCCGATCAACGCGGGTTACACCGCGCTGGGGGAGCCGGAGGCGCGGTCCGCGTTCCTGCAGGGCGGCGGCGCCGATGTGGCGCTGGTCAGCCGGCCGGACACCGGCCCGGCCCCCAGGCCCTATGTCTACGCCCCGCTGGCCGACTCCGGGATCTCGGTGGTCTTCGCGATCGACGACCCGGCGACCGGCCGTCCGATCACCGGCCTGAAGCTCAACGCCCGGCTACTGGCCAAGGAGTTGACGCAGTCCTACAGCCAGGGCCCGGCCGGCTCGGTGGCGGCGTCGGTCGCGGGCAACCCGCAGTGCATCTTCGCGGACCACGAGTTCCTGGCGCTCAACGATCCCAAGTCGATCGCACCGGCCCAGTGGCCCACGTGCAACCCCAAGGGCTCGCCGGACAGCCTGCCCATCGTGGTCGGCAACCGCACCGACCTGATCCAGCAGCTCACCACCTGGATCGCCGCCGACCCCGACGCCGAGAGCTTCCTGCAGGGCCAGCCGGACCCGTGGGGCATGCACGTCGACCCCTACTACCAGCGGCCCGCCTACTCCGGATACCCCACGGACATCCTGCGCCCGCAGGACAGCACCGGCTTCGAGCAGAAGGACCCGAGCGGCAAGGTGGTGGGCGACCTGCACGAGAAGCAGTACGAGTGGAGCCCGGTGCTCAGCGGCCTCGACGACAGCGTGCGCAGCGTGCTCTCGTTCAAGCCGACCTGCTCCGACCCGCACGCCGACGGCACCGGCAACCACCCGCACTGCGCCGCGGCGCTGGTGGGCCAGCGCCAGCTGATCGGCATCGTCGACACCGCGGACGCCAAGTCCTACAGCCTGAACGAGGCGAGCCTGGTCAATCCGGCCGGCGTCGCGGTCGCGCCGTCGACCACGTCGATGCAGGCCGCCGTCGGCGACATGCCGCTCGACCCGGGAACCGGCACCCGGCAGCTGCCCTACGGCGTGCCCAACACCTCGTTCAGCACCGACTCGCAGGCCTATCCGCTCACCTCGGTGCAGTACGCGATGGTGCCGACCAGCGGACTGGGCAACAAGGCCGCCGCGGTCGGCCGGTTCCTCCAGCAGGTGACCGATCCGGGCGACGGGCAGATCTACGGCCGCCTGCCCGGTCAACTGGCCCTCGGATACGCCGACTTGACCACTACGCAGCTCAATGAGGCGCAGGTCGCCATTGCCCATGTCGCCGCCCAGGACGGCGCGCTGCCGGGCAACCAGCAGCCGGCGCCCTCGGGCGGCGCGAGCACGGCGGGGGCGACCGGCGGCCGATCCGGCTCGGGGGTGGCGCCGCAGTCCGGCGCAGCGGGCGGCAACGGCCAGGGCGGTGGCGGGAGTTCGGGCGGGACGGGCACCGGCGGCACGGGTGGCGGCGCCGGGACGGCGGGCGGCAGCACCGGCGGCGCCCCGGCCGGCTCGACCTCGTCCACCAACAGCCCCGCGCCCGGTGCCGGCAAATCGGCCAACCCCTCGCTGGCACCCGTGGCCGCCGGCACCCCGTCGCCCGACCGGGCCGGCCTCGCGCGGCTGCTGCTGCCGGTGGTGCTGATCGCCGGCGCGGTGCTGCTGGTCGGCGGACCGGCGGCGCTGCTGCTGGGCGGTACGGCCGCCGGCGGCCGGGTGGTCGAGCGGGTGCGCCGGTTCACCGGAGGCAGCCGCTCATGACCTCCGCACTGCCGCCGTCCCCCGCCGAGGCGGACCTCGACCGGCCGCGGCGGCTCACCGCCCCGGCCACCCGCGGCGACCTGGTCTTCCGCGGCCTGCTCCGGGTGGGCGGCTACTCGGTCTTCGCGATCATGGGCCTGATCGCCTTCTTCCTGCTGCTGCGCGGCACCACCGCGCTGCGGGCCAGCGGCTGGTCGTTCCTCACCCAGGTCAAGTGGGTGCCCGCGGCCCACCAGTTCGGCATCGCCGCCGTGCTGCCGGACGGGATCCTGATCGCGGTGATCGCGCTCTGCTTCGCCGTGCCGGTGTCGCTGGTCGCCGCGCTCTTCATCTCCGAGTACGCGCCGCAGCGGATCCGGCGGGTGCTGATCTCCGTCGTCGACCTGATGGCGGCCGTGCCCAGCATCATCTACGGGCTGTGGGGCTTCTTCTTCCTGCAGCCCCGGGTGATCGGCCTGGTCAGCTGGACCGCGCGGCACCTCGGCCCGGTGCTGCCGTTCCTGAAGGTGCGCACCGGCGACTACGGCACCTCCTACACCTCGTCCACCTTCATGGCGGGCCTGGTGGTCTCCCTGATGATCACCCCGATCATCACCTCGCTCAGCCGCGAGGTGTTCTCCCAGGCCCCGCAGGGTGAGCGGGAGGGCGCCTACGCCCTGGGCAGCACCCGGTGGGGGATGATCCGCGCCGTGGTGCTGCCGTTCGGGCGGGGCGGTGTGATCGGCGCGGTGATGCTGGGCTTCGGCCGGGCGATGGGCGAGACCATCGCGGTGGCGCTGATCATCTCGCCGGCCTTCAAGTTCACCGGCCACATCCTGGAGGCCGGCGCCAACTCCATCTCCTCGCTGATCGTGCTGCGGTTCAGCGAGTCCGACGGCCTCTCGCTCTCCGCGCTGATGGCGGCGGGCCTGGCGCTGTTCGCCGTGACCCTGGTGGTCAACGTGCTGGCCGGCCTGGTGGTCAGCCGCTCCCGCTCCGGCGCCTCGACGGCGGACTGACCTCGATGACCGACCACGCCTACCACGAGGGGGCCACCCCGTGACCACCGTCGACCTGCCCGCGAGCGCCGCGGCAGCCGGCCCGGCCGAGCCGGCGCCCGCCGAACCACCCGAGCAGCGCCGCAAGTTGGGCGGCGCGACCGGCGCCGAGCTGGCCACCCTGGCCGGCGCCCTGGCCGGCTCGCTGGCACTGGACTGGCTGCTCTACGAACGGGTGCTGCCGTTCAGCGGCGCCCAGGGCTTCCTGCTCTGCTGGTACCTGCTGTTCCTGGCGTTCAGCTACGCGATCGGCAGGCTGCAGTGGCCGGCGCCGCACGTGCGGGAGCGGCTGGTCACCCTGGTCGCCTGGAGCTCCGGGCTGCTGCTGGTCTTCCTGATCACGGCCCAACTCGGCTTCATCACGCTGCGCGGGCTACAGGCCGTCACCCATGGGAACTTCTTCACCCAGACCATGCAGACCACCTCCGCGGTCTCGCCGATCACCTCCGGCGGTGCCCTGCACGCGATCGTCGGCTCGCTGGAGCAGATCGGCCTGGCGACGGTCTTCGCGGTGCCGCTGGGCATCACCGCGGCCGTCTTCATGTCCGAGATCGGCGGTCGCGCCGCCCGGCCGGTGCGCACCCTGGTGGAGGCGATGACGGCGCTGCCGTCGATCGTCGCGGGGCTCTTCATCCTCGGCGTGGTGATCCTCACGCTCGGGCTCCAGGCCTGCGGCTTCGCGGCCTCGCTGGCGCTGACCGTGATGATGATGCCGATCGTCACCCGGGCCGCCGAGGTGGTGATCCGGCTGGTCCCGGGCACGCTGCGGGAGGCCTCCTACGCACTCGGCGGCAGCCAGTGGCGCACCGTCTGGAACGTGGTGCTGCCCACCGCCCGCCCCGGGCTGGCCACCGCGGTGATCCTCGGCATGGCGCGCGGCATCGGCGAGACCTCGCCGGTGCTGCTGACCGCCGGCTTCACCTCCGGCATGAACGCCGACCCGCTGACCGGCCACCAGGTCAGCCTGCCGCTCTTCATCTGGAACTGCGTACGCCAGCCCTACCCGGCCATGGTCGCCCGCGGCTTCGCCGCCGGCCTGACCCTGATGGTCCTGGTGCTGGTGCTCTTCGTGACCGCCCGGCTGATCGGCGGGCGCCGGCCGGGCGAGCTGAGCCGCCGCCAGCGGCGGCAGCTGGCCCGACAGGCGGCCGGCCGATGACCAGACCCACCCCTTCCGGAGGAACCGTCATGCCCTGGGCCGCCGCTCACCGCCCCAGAGTCGGCCGGGTCGTGGCCCTGCTGCTCTCGTTCTTCGTACTGACCCTCAGCCAGGCCACCCCCGCGCTCGCCACCACCACGCTCAACGCCGACGGGTCCAGCTGGGCCGGGCCGGCGATCGAGAAGTGGCGCACCGACGTGGCCAACCAGGGGATCAACCTCAACTTCGCGCCCAACGGTTCGGCGGCCGGCCGGATCAACTGGGAGAACGGCTCGGACGACTTCACCGCCTCGGACGTGCCGTTCCGCACCCAGCGGGACACCGGGGCGAGCGGCTCGGTCGCCGGCTCCGGCGCGGCCGACGCGGAGAACCCGGTCTACGGCTACTCCTACGTCCCGATCACGGCCGGCGGCACCGCCTTCATGTACAACCTGGTGGTCGCCGGCAAGCAGGTGACCGACCTGCGGCTGTCGCCGGACACCCTCGTGGGCATCTTCACCGGCGCCATCACCTCCTGGGACGACCCCAGGATCACCCAGGACTACGGCCGGCAGCTGCCCAGGCTGCCGATCACGCCGGTGGTCCGCTCCGACGGCTCGGGCGCCACCGCGCAGTTCACCCGCTGGATGGAGCACACCCACCAAACCCAGTGGGACGCCTACTGCAAGAGCGTCAACAACGTCAGCTGCGGCGACTACACCGAGTTCTACCCGCCGTCCGGCCGCATGATCGCGCAGAGCGGCTCCGACCAGGTGGCGCACTACATCGAGGCGCCCTCCGACAGCGGCGCGATCGGGTACGACGAGTACGCCTTCGCGCTCACCTCCGGCTGGCCGGTGGTGAAGGTGCTCAACCCGGCCGGGTACTACACGCTGCCGACCGCCTCCAACGTTGCGGTGGCGCTGACCGCGGCGAAGATCCGCGGCGTCGACGACAACACCTCGCCGAACGACCCGAACTTCCTCCAGCAGGACCTGGACGGCGTCTACAGCAACGGCGACCCGCGGTCCTACCCGATCTCCAGCTACAGCTACCTGATCGTGCCGCGGGCCGGCGCCGCGCTGCCGGTGACGCCGCGGTTCACCAACGACAAGGGCGCCGCGCTCAGCCAGTACCTGGACTACGTGCTCTGCGGCGGGCAGGCTACCGGCAAGGGCGGGATCGACTCGATCGGCTACTCGCCGATCCCGCGCGGCCTGGTGCGCGGCGGGCTGCTGCAGGTGCAGCACATCCCCGGCTACAGCGGCAACGTCGACCCCAACACCCTGGCCAACTGCCCCAATCCGACCTTCGACAGCCAGGGCAACCTGATCATCCTCAAGAACGCGCCGATGCCCAACACGTGCGACAAGCAGGGCGCGCCGCTGAGCTGCGATCCCAACAACCCCTCGGCCGGCGGTGGCTCGGGCTCCGGTGGTGGTGCCAACGGTGGTGGTGGCGGCGGTGGTTCGGGGAACGGCGGCTCGTCCGGTGGTAGCGGCGGCAAGGGCGGCGGGGCCGGTGGCGGCGGCTCGGGGTCCGGTGGTGGTGCCAACGGCGGTGGTGGCGCCGGTGGTTCGGGTAGCGGCGGGTCGTCCGGTGGTAGCGGTGGCAGCGTCATCGACCCGCAGACCGGTGAGGTGGTGCAGAACGGCGGCGGCAGCTCCAGCGGCGGCCAGGTGGCGGCCAATGTGGTCAACGTCGGTGGCCGCCCGGACAATTGGCTGCTGACCACGCTCACCGCCGTGGAACTGCTCGCCGTGGTCGCGCTGCCGCCGTTCCTGGGCGGCTGGCTGCGCCGGCGCCGGGCCGGTTCCCAGGCGGGCACCGGGGGTTCCCGGTGACCCTGACCGCTACTTCCGCGACCGACGACACCGTGGTGCTGCCGACGATCCAGGCTGCGCCGCCCCGACCGGCCGAACCGCCGTCCACCGCCCGCCGGATCACCGTCCGACTGGGCTGGACGGCCACCCTGCTGGCCGCCCTGCTGCTCGGCTTCGCGGTCTTCCTGCTGGCGCTCTCGCCACTCCAGGAGCTGCACTACCAGGCCGAGGCGTACCGCACCTTCCAGGACCGGCTGGCCAACCAGCTGGGACCCACCGGTGCCGCTACCGACGGGTCGCCGGTGGCGATCATCGACATCCCCAGGATCGGCGTGCACCACGAGGTGGTCGTCGAGGGCACCACCGGGCGGGACCTGATGCGCGGTCCGGGCCACCGCCGGGACACCGCGCTGCCCGGGCAGGCGGGCGTCGCGGTGATCTTCGGACGCGGCACCGCGTTCGGCGGCCCGTTCGGCCGGCTCGGCGAGCTGCGGGTCGGCGACAAGATCCAAGTTACCACCGGGCAAGGGCAGTTCAGCTTCACCGTGAACGTCTACGGGAACAGCACCCACCCGGTGCGCGACCCGGCGCCGTCCCGCCTGGTGCTCACCACCAGCAACTCGGGCTGGATCCCGACCGGCACCGTGCTGATCGGGGCCCGGCTGGACGGCGACCCGCAGGCCAACCCGCACGGCCGCCCGGCGCAGCTGCCGGCGGACCATGCGCTGGCCCAGGACAGCGGGGCGCTGGCCGCCCTGCAGCTCTGGTCGGTGGCGCTGCTCGGCGCGGTCGCGCTGGCCACCCTGGCGGT
Organism: Kitasatospora sp. GP30; assembly: GCF_029892145.1. Classification (NCBI taxonomy): domain Bacteria; kingdom Bacillati; phylum Actinomycetota; class Actinomycetes; order Kitasatosporales; family Streptomycetaceae; genus Kitasatospora; species Kitasatospora sp. GP30. The sequence continues at coordinate 71,638 of NZ_JARZAH010000010.1, read as the reverse complement.
GCGGTACTGGGTGCGGCGGGCCGCCTATCTGACCTTCGCCCCGGTGCTGGCCGCGCTGCTCTGGTCCGTCTACGAGAACGCGGCGGCGCTGCTGCCCAACCTCTACTGAGCAACTGACGATGCGTCAGAAAGGACTCGTCCGATGACCACCACCGTTCCCCAGCCCAGTGCCACGGCCGAGCCGGGCCGGCTGTCCGGCCTGGAGAGCCGGTCCGTCTCCGCCTGGTTCGGCTCGCACAAGGTGCTGGAGCGGGTCTCGCTCGCCATGCCGGCCGGCGAGGTCACCGCGCTGATCGGGCCGTCCGGCTGCGGCAAGTCCACCTTCCTGCGGATCCTCAACCGGATGCACGAGATGGTGCGCGGTGCGGCGCTGGCCGGCGAGGTCCTGCTCGACGGCGAGGACATCTACCGGCACGGACGCCGGCCGGCCGAGGTGCGGCGGCGGATCGGCATGGTCTTCCAGCGGCCCAACCCGTTCCCCGCCATGTCGATCGCCGACAACGTGGCCAGCGGGCTCAAGCTGGCCGGGATCAAGGTGGGCCGGGAGCACCGGGACCAGCTGATCGAGGACAGTCTGCGGCAGGCCGGGCTGTGGAACGAGGTGAGCGGCCGGCTCTCCACCCCGGGCGGTGCGCTCTCCGGCGGTCAGCAGCAGCGCCTGTGCATCGCACGGTCGTTGGCAGTGGGGCCGGACATCCTGCTGATGGACGAGCCCTGTTCGGCGCTGGACCCGACCTCCACCCGACGGGTCGAGGAGACCATCGCCGAGCTGCGGGGGCAGCTGACCATCGTCATCGTCACCCACAACATGCAGCAGGCGCAGCGGGTTTCGCAGTCCTGCGCGTTCTTCCTGGCGAGCCATGACACGCCGGGCCGGATCGTCGAGGCCGGGCCGACCGAGCGGCTCTTCAGCGATCCGGTCGACCCGCGGACCGCCGACTACGTGAACGGGCGGTTCGGCTGAAGCCGCTCAGCTGGGCCGGCTGATGCCGCTCAGCCGGATATGGAGTTGACGATCTGCTCGATGACCAGGGCGACGCCGTCGTCCTGGTTGCTGACGGTGTGCCGGGCGACCGCGGCGAGCACTTCCGGGTGGGCGTTGGCGACCGCGTAGGACTCGCCGGCCCAGGCCAGCATCTCCAGGTCGTTGGGCATGTCGCCGAAGGCGACCACCCCGGTGCGGTCGATGCCCTGCTCGGCGCACCAGCGGGCCAGGGTGCTGGCCTTGGTGACCCCGGCGGCGCTGATCTCCAGCAGGGCTATCGGGCTGGACCGGGTGATCTCGGCCAGCGGGCCGACCGCCGCCCGGGCCCTGGCCAGGAAGTCGTCCGGGGTCAGCTCGGGGTGCTTGGCGAGGATCTTGTAGCTGTCCCGGGCTTCGGCGGCGATCAGCTGCTCGGCGGGGGCGACCAGGTGCGGCTCGTCGTCGCCCCACATGGCCACCTGGTACTCGGGCTCGCGGGAGAAGCCGGCCGGGTACTCGAAGGCGAAGGCGGTGCCCGGCAGCGCGGCGCGCAGCCGCTCTACCACCTGGCCGGCCGCGTCCGGGGTGAGCGGGAAGCTCTCCAGCAGCCGCTCCCCGCGGACGTCGACGATCGCGCCGCCGTTGGAGCAGATCGCCACGCCGTGGCCGCCGATGTGCGTGCCCAGCAGCCGCATCCAGCGCGGCGGGCGGCCGGTCACGAAGACCACCTGCAGGCCGGCCCGCTCGGCGTCCGCCAGCGCGGCCGCGGTGCGGGCCGAGACGGTGCCGCCCTGGCAGAGCAGGGTGCCGTCGAGGTCGGTGGCGATCAGGCGGGGGCGGGGGCGCGGGGCTGGCTGGGTCACCCGTCCATCCTCCCAGGTGCCCGCGGGGACCGGCCTTGGCCGTGGGGAAAGAAGTGACGGCGCGCGGTCAACCCCCGTGTGACCGTGCGCCGTCCGGCGAGCCGTCTATTTTGTTGGACGGCTCACGGTTGAACATACGCTGAACCCTCCCCGGGCTGTCAACCGTGTTACAGATGGGGTTCGAGTCAAGATGAGCTGAGGATGGGCTGAGAAAACGCAGGATCTCCTCGATTTCTGCGTCTACTTCAGTAGATACTGGACGCACCCGGTCCAATCGGACGGGTTCGATCGGACAAGGGAGCAACGATGCCGTCGGCTGAGCAGACCCCGGCCCCCCGCTCCCTGGCCGAGAAGCTGGACCACCTGTTCCAGGTGATCCATCCCGCCGGCCGCGGCCCGTTCAGCTACCACGAGGTGGCCCAGGCGATCCGGGAGCAGGCCGGTCCGGGCGGGCCCACCGTCTCGCACGGCACCCTGCAGCAGATCCGCACCGGTGCCAAGACCAACCCCACGGTCAAGACGCTGGAGGCGATCGCCGCCTTCTTCGGGGTGCCGGCCGCCTACTTCCTGGACGACACGGTGGCCGACCGGGTCGATGTGCGGCTGCGGGAGCTCAAGGAGGCCGCCGAGAGCCGGCCGGTCCGGCGGGCCGCCGCCGCTCCGCGGCGGGACGAGCTGGCCGACGTGCTGGCGGACAGCGACATCCGGGCCGTGGCGTTCCGGCTGGCCGGGCTGTCGCCGCGGGCGCTCAAGGGCCTGCGGGCGATCGTCGACCAGGTGCGGGCGGTCGAGGGGCTGCCCGAGGTGGGGCGGACCAAGAAGGCCTCCTGAGTTCGGCCGCCGATCGGTGACGGCGCCTGCCATGGGTGAGGGCAGCCTCGGTTGGTGAAGGCGGCCTCCGTTGGTGAAGGCGGCCTCCGTTGGTGAAGGCGACCGCATACGAATCGACCATGACTTTTCACTTGGAGGGCCGCAGCCGCACGTGACCGGCACAGCACCGAACGCTTATGCTGACGCTTCGATCATTCCGGGTGCGGAGAGGGCAGGCCGGCCATGAGATGGCGCAGACAGCCGCGCTCCCGGTTCGCCGAGCTGGTCAACCGGATCGAGGTGCCCAAACCCTTCCAGCTTGAACGGTTCTGCGACTCGATCGCCCGGCAGCGCGGCCGCCCGCTGCGACTGGTGCCGCTGGAGAACGCCGCCGGTCAGGATCTCCCGTGCGGGCTGTGGATCAGCCTGCCCGCGGTCGACCTGGTCTTCTACGAGGCCGGTGCGGCACCCATCCTGAAGACCCAGATCGTGCTCCACGAGATCTCCCACATGCTGCTCGACCACGGGGCCCCGGCCGCCGGCGGGACCGCGCCGGCGGCGGCCCGAGCTGCCGTCGAGGAATCGCTGGTCACGGCCGCCGACCAGGAGCTCGGCCTCGCCACCGACCGGGTGCTCGCCCTGCTGGCCCGCAACGGCTACACGGACCGCCAGGAGGCCGACGCCGAGGCACTGGCCACCCTGCTGCTGGAGCGCGCCACCCGGGCCGGCGCGGGCCGGCGGTCCAGCGAGTCCACCGAGGTGCTGGACCGACTGGACGCCGCCTTCGGCCACCCGGTCCGGCGGCAGTGATGCACCCCGCCGTACCGCAGCACCTCGGGCCCGACCTGGCCGGCGCCGCGTACTCCCCGTACAAGCTGCTGATCGTCGTGCTGGTGGGGCTGGTCACCCTCTGGCGCCTGCCCGCCGCGATCCGCTCGCCCCGCCACCGCCCGCTGTGGACCGCGTTCGCCGCCACCACCGGGCTGCTCGCCCTCGGGCTGCCGTGGCCCGCCGCCTGGATCGACACCACCAGCGGCGTGCACAACCTGGCGATGCTGCTCAAGCACCAACTCGACCTGGTCGCCAGCTCGGCCGGGCTGACCTTCTGCGCCCAGACGGCCCGGCCCGACCTCGCCGCCCGCTGGCGCCGCGTCCGGCTGGCCGTGCTGCCGGCCGCCCAACTCGGCCTGGTCGCCACCTTCTTCACCCTGCACCGCCCCACCGAGGTGGCGGACTTCTACCAGGCCTACCCCGCCTCGACCGCGGCCGCCCTGTACGTGCTGATCATCGCCGGCTTCATCGGCGCGTCCATGGGTGTCGGCAGCTGGCTGTTCGGCAGCCACGTCCGCGGGGCCGCCACCCGCTCGCTGCGGGCCGGGCTGCTGGTGCTCGCCCTGGGCACCGCCACCGGCGTCGCCTACTCGGCGCTGCGGATCTGCCAGATCGCGCTGGAGGCGGTCGGCCGGCCGATGTTCCTCGACGAGTGCTGGGTCCTGCGGATCGACTGGGTCTCGATCGCGCTCATGCTGCTGGGCAGCGTCATCCCGGCCGTCGGGGTGGCGCTGCGCGGCCTGCGGGACTGGTGCACGGCGCGGCGCCTGGTGCCGCTCTGGCGGGAACTCACCGCGGCGGTACCCGAGGTGGTGCTCACCGAGCGACTCGGGCGCGGCCCCCGGCTGCGGCTGCACCGGCTGGCCATCGAGATCCGGGACGCCGCGCTGGTCCTGGCCGGCCACGCGGACCCCGAGATGCGATTCCAGGCCGCCATCGTGGCCGTGGCGGCGGGGCCCGAGCAGTCCGCCCTCGCCGAGGCCTGCTGGCTCCGCGCGGCCGCCGCCCTCCGCCGCGCCGGCCACGTTCCGCTGATCCCCACCGCGCCCGCCCAGGCCGCCGGCTGCGAGGAGCTGGACTTCGCCACCGAGACCGACCGCCTCCGCAGCCTCGCCGCCGCCTACGCCTCTCCGACCGCCGTGGAGTTCGCCCGAGGTGCCGCGGCCGGCCGCGGTGTTGCGGTGGCCCGCTGACCGCCATGGCCTTCCACTTCGCGCTGACCCCGCCGGCCGAAGCCGCAGAACCGTCTGTCGCCGAGCCGTTGGAGGACGAAGAGGACTACTGGTACCTGGCCATCTGCGCCAGCAAGGCGCTGGCCCTGGCCGGCTACCGCTTCGACATCGGCGGATTCGGCCACCCGGACTGGAAGTTCGACGTCTCGTACGACATGTCCACCTTCGCCGAGCAACTCCCCGACCTCATCGCCGGCCTGCGAACCGGCCGACCGGTCGAGATCGACCTCTACTCCCAAGGCGTCGAACGCACACTGAAGTTCGCCTGGTCCCAGCATCAGGCCCGCATCACCTGCGTCTCGCGAACATCCTGGCAGCCGTCCCCTGCCACCGAGTTCATCGACCGCACACAACTCGAGCTGATGGTCAGGGAGTTCTGCCGCACCCTTGCCTCCGGCCTGGTGGCAGCCGATCCCCGAATAGCAGCACTTCCGCCCTTCTCACGCTGGCGGGACGGGGAGCTGGTCTGAGCCGTCCGCCACCCGGCGCTCATAGTCGGCCCGGGCCGCGTTCACCTCGTTGATGTACCGCTCCGCCCAGTCCCGGATCGCGCCAAGAGGGGCCTCCAACGTCCGCCCCAGTTCGGTGAGTTGGTACTCGACCTTGGGCGGCACGGTCGGGTGGACGGTGCGGCTGACAAGCCCGTCGCGCTCCAGGCTCCGCAAGGTCTGCGTGAGCATCTTCTCGCTGATGCCGTCGATGGCCTCGCGCAGTTCGCTGAAGCGCAGCGTGCCGTCCGCCAGGGCGCCGACGATCAGGGCGGTCCACTTGTCGGCGATCCGGTCCAGGGCCGAACGGGACGGACAGGGCGCGCTGTACGTGTCGGCCGGCTTGCCGTCCGGCAGCCGGGCCAGGACCCGGCCGGGAGTTCCCGGGCGAGGGCGGCGGGTGTGGGGAGCGGGCATGCCCATACGCTACTGAACGACCGTCAGGCCTGCTCCGACGGCGGCCGGTCCGCCGGCCCACGCCCGCCGCAGCGCGGGAGGGACGACACGGCCGAAGACGTGCCCCGCGAAGTGGCCCCCGGCCAGGATCGTGCTTCCGTCCTCCAACTCCTTGAGGAGCCGGGCCCGGGTGCGCAGGCCCTGCTCCGGGTCGTCGTCGAACACACAGGTCCAGTGGTCCTGGGTGACCTGCACCTGGCAGTGCATGATGTCGCCGAGGACGATCAGGCGCCGGTCGTCCGCACCGGCCGGATCCGTGACAACCAAGCTGCTGTGGCCCGGCGTGTGCCCGGGCGTGGACAGGATCCGTACGCCGGGGGCGATCTCCTCGCCGTCCGTGACGAAGCCGATCACGCCCCCCAGCGGCTCCTGCACGGCCTTCGCATCCGGTCCGGGAAACGCCCCGCGGCCCTCCCAGTGCCGCCACTCCGCCTCGCTCACCAGGTGCCGGGCCGCGCGGAACGTCAGCCCGCCGACCTCGCAGCCCTCGGGGAACCCAGGTGCGGGCGCCACGTCGCTGGTCCACCCGACGTGGTCGTGGTGCAGGTGGGTGTAGACAACAGTGTCCACCTCGGCGGGCGTCAGCCCCTCTCCGGCCAGGCTCTCCAGCATCGCACCGGCCTTGAAGGACGCCACACCGGGAATCACGAAGTCAACGGCCCCCAGCCCGAGATCGACCAGGACCACCCGCCCGCCGGCCCGAACCAGGAACGACCCGATGCTGACCGGAAACCAGCCACGCTCGTCCAGGAACTCCGAGTGCGTCGCCCAGCCGTCCGGCACGCTGGAAGGAAAGAACGCAGCCGGATTGAGCCACCCCTCCCCATCCGGCAGATAGGTCACCGTCGTCTCACCAATGGCGATCTGAGCGCGGAGCGCGGGCTTGACCATGGTTCTCTCCTCGACAGGCTGTTCCGTTCGGGCACGGCCGGGGGCCGTGCCCCTCAGCACTGACTATTGGAGAGTGACGATCCGTAGGGAAGTACGCACTTGCAAGTGCGTCCCACGGCCTGGGCCTGTGGTGACAACTACGCCGCCGAGACCGGTGCCTTGGCGGAGAGCGCGAGGCGGAACATCAGCCGCGAGGCGCGGGAGTCGTCCACCGGGGAGTCTGGTCGCCACGTCGCCGTCCGCCGCCGCCTCGAGCGCGCCCGCTCCGGTGCACCACGGCAAGCCGGAGAAGCGCCGGCCGGCACCGCGAGCGCCGCGCCGACGGCGGGATGTCATCGCGGCGTAACGGCACCGCTTGTGCACGAAGCGGGCAGCCGTCGCCCGTCAGTCCTCGATCTGCCGGGCCGAGCCTGGCGGCGTGCGTGCGCGTTCGGCGGCTGAGAGGCGAGGACGGAGAGCACCCGTTGTTTGTTGTCGTCGATGCCTCGTCCAGGCGGTGACGACGCGGCTTTCAGAACCTGATCCGAGAGCACGGCGGCACTGCGCCGAAGCTCCCGTAGGGTCGAGTCCATGCGACTGAGCACGGTGATCCTCCCCATCCACCGGTGGGCCGAGGGGCAGAAGATCTGGCGGCGGGCCGATGAGCTCGGCTTCCACGCCGCGTACACCTACGACCACCTGTCCTGGCGGTCGTTCCGGGACGAGCCGTGGTTCGGGGCGGTTCCGACGCTGACGGCGGCTGCGGCGGCGACTGAGCGGATCCGGCTCGGGACCCTGGTGACGTCGGTCAAGCCTCGTTCACCCATCACCGCCTGACCGCGGAGACCGTGCGGTGGCAGCCGCGTGCCGCAGGACGGGCCGTACCGGGGAAGCTCCAACAGCTGTTCGTTGCTGGGAGCTTCAGAAGGACAGGGGAGGAGATCGGCAGAGTGGACGGCTACGAACGGCTGTTTCGGTTCCTGGCGCAGTGGGAGGACGTCCCGGCGGGGGAGGCGGAGCAGGTGCGACTGCTCTTCCATCCTGCCTCACGGCCCAGAGGCGAACTGCTCGCACGCGCGGGCGAACCACCACGGCATGTGGCGTTCGTCCATCGCGGGCTGGTCCGGCTCTACTTCACGGGGTCGGACGGTCAGGAGCGCACGTACGGCTTCCGGGACGAGGGTCACCTGGTCTGCGCCCACAGCGCCGTGCGGACAGCGGAACCCGCCACGATGTCGATCGAGACGCTGGAGGCCTGCGAGCTGCTGATCGCGCCCCACAGGGCGTTCCGGGAACTGTGCGAGAGCCACGCCTACTGGCGGCAGCTCAGCGCACGGCTCACCGAGGCGCTGTACGTTCAACAGCTGCGCCGCCAGCGCGAGCTCCTGATGGACGACGCGGCCACCCGCTACCGGAACTTCGTGGCCACCTACCCCGCGATGGCAGGACGCCTGACACAGCGGCAGATCGCCGCGTACATCGGCATCACTCCAGTGGCCCTGAGCAGGCTGCGCTCACGGTTGATCCGGGTTAACGACGCGGCCCCGCCCGGTTCCTAGCCTGTCCTCCATGTCAACGATGCGAGCCATGGCGGTCTACCGGTTCGGCCCCGCGGAGAACCTGCGGCAGATCACCCTCCCGACTCCCGAGCCGGCTCCCGGCGAAGTGCTCATACAGATCGCCGCAGCGGCGGTGAATCCGGCGGACATCGGCATGCGCGACGGCCGGTACCGCTGGCGCGAGCCCGTGCGCTTTCCACTGGTGCCAGGCTACGACGTGGCGGGCACGGTCGCGGTGAGTGCCCCGGGATGGCCGCTGGGGACACCGGTGATCGCCGTCACCGCCCACTCCCGCACCCAGGCGGGCAGCTACGCGGAGTTCGTCAGCCTTCCCGCGGAGTACCTCGCCCCCGCGCCGGCCGGCCTCGACCCGGCCCACGCGGCGAGCCTGCCGCTTGCCGGGCTGACGGCACTCCGGGCCCTGGCCGAACTCGACCTGGCCGCCGGTCAGACACTGCTGGTCAACGGCCCGCACGGTGCGGTCGGCGGCTTCGCCGTTCAACTCGCCACCCGGGCCGGGATCGAGGTCAGGCCCGCCGGCCCGGTGGACGCGGCGCTCGACGTGGTCGGCGGCACCGCCGCCACCGCGGCCTTCGCTGCTGTCCGGGACGGTGGCCGGTACGCCACGGTCGTCCCGGAGTTCTGGGTCCCCGGCGGGCCGTTCGCACCGGCCCGGGGGATCAGCCCCGTCCTGGTGCTCGTCGAACCCGACGGCCTCCGGCTGGCCGAGATCTCCAAGCTGGCGGAAGTCGGTGACCTGCGCACCAGGGTGGCGCAGCGCCTGCCCCTGTCGTCCGCCCCGCAGGCCCACGCCCGGCTGACAGCCGGCCGCCTCCGGGGAAAGCTGGTGCTGATCCCCTGACCCGCCCCGGCACGCTGGTGGACGCCCGTGCCGGGAAACGGTCGTAGGGTCGACGGCATGCGACTGAGTACCGTGATCCTCCCCATCCACCGGTGGGCCGAAGGGCAGAAGATCTGGCGGCGGGCCGAGGAGCTCGGCTTCCACGCCGCGTACACCTATGACCACCTCTCCTGGCGGTCGTTCCGCGACCAGCCCTGGTTCGGAGCCGTCCCCACGCTCACCGCCGCAGCGATGGCTACGGAGAGTATGCGTTTGGGCACCCTGGTGACCTCGCCGAACTTTCGGCATCCGGTGACGTTGGCCAAGGAGGTGGTGACGGTTGACGATGTGTCCGGTGGGCGGTTGACGCTGGGGATCGGGGCCGGCGGGGTCGGGTTCGATGCGACGGCGATGGGGCAGGAGGCGTGGTCGCCCAAGGAGCGGGCGGCGCGGTTCGGGGAGTTCCTGCCGCTGCTGGACAAGCTGCTGCGGCAGGATGCCACCACCGAGCAGGGCACGTACTACTCGGCGGTCGAGGCGCGGAACATCCCCGGCTGCGTGCAGCGGCCGCGGGTGCCGTTCTATGTGGCGGCGACCGGGCCCAAGGGGCTGCGGCTGGCGGCCGAGTACGGTCAGGGCTGGGTGACGTACGGCGACCCGCGCGGACCGGCGGACGTGCCGGTGGAGCAGGCGCCCGAGGTGATCGCCAAGCAACTGGAGAAGCTGACGGCGGCCTGCGAGGCGGCCGGGCGGGACGTCGGCGAGCTGGAGAAGGTGCTGCTCCAGGGTTCGACGGCGGAGAAGCCGCTGGATTCACTGGACGCCTTCGTGGACTGGGCCGGACGGTACCGCGAGCTGGGTATCACCGAGGTGGTGATCCACTGGCCGGTGCCGGACTCGATCTTCGCGAACGACCTGGCCGTGTTCGAGCGGATCGCCACCGAAGGGCTCGCCCAACTGGAGAGGTGAGGCGGATGGGTGCGGATCGGGCCGGCCGGTCGCCCGAGGAGGCACGGCGGGCGTTCGCGACGGGCTCGCGGTGCCGACGGCGGGCGTGGCGCTCGGGTACGCGCAAGGCCAACCTGCTCGTCGTGCCCCGGGACTGGGCGGCCGAGTTCCGGCTGTTCGCCGAGCGCAATCCGCGCCCCTGCCCGGTACTTGAGGAGACCGCACCGGCCGGCTGGCCCCCGGTGCCGACCTGCCCGGCTACCAGGTGTGGGCCGTTCGCGATCATCCGTGCACCGGGGCGGATGTTCATCACGGACGTGCGGGACACCGAACCGTAGGCCGAGCGCCGGCACTGTCGAATTGGTTGTCGGACCGGACGTCTTTCATACTTCCTGATGACCGATGGTCCACTCCGGGGGGAGTTCCTTGTCCACGCCTGACGAAGGTGTCGCGGCGGCCGGGGGTGCCGAGGCCGATCCGCGCCGGGTGCCGCGCGGGGTCACCGTCACGCTGGCCACGCTCGGCCTGCTCGCCGTCACCGCGGCCAGCGCAACGGTGACGGTCGCCGTGGGCAGGCCCGATCACCCGCATCGGGCGGCCGTCGCCGCCACCACCGGGCCGGGTACGGGGGCGGCGCCGAGCACCGGCCCGACGCCGGTGCCGCTGCCGAGCATCACCCTCGCCCCGGAGCCCGGCAGCACGCTGCACGGCACGGCGGACGGCGGCACGCACGGCGGTGACCTGCGGTACTTCCTGCTGCCCGTCCCGGACGGCGCGGAGCCCTACGGCTCCCCGGACGGCACGGCGCTGACCGTCGACGACCTGGCCGCCCAGTACGCCCAGTCGACGGGCATCAAGAGCGTCCTCGACTCCTACGGCTACCAGGAGGCGGTGTCCCGTCGGTACCGCACCGCCGACGGGAAGGCGGAGGTCGAGAGCCGGCTGATGCGGTTCGCCACGCAGGGCAGCGCCCAGGGCTTCGCCAACGGCGCCTCGTTCGCTGGCGGCAGTCCGATCGACGTGCCTGGTGACAGCACGGCCAAGGCCTACGTCTTCAAGCCCGAGCAGCAGGCCTTCACCGGCCGTCTGGTCGGCGTCTCCACGGTGGGCGACGTCGAGTACGAGGTCACCGTGGACGTGAAGGGCGACCCGGACCAGGGGCTGCTGGCCGATGCGATGAAGCGTCAGCGCGACAGGCTGTCCCATGGAGGCTGAGCCCGTGGAGCCCGATCGGAGCCTGGAGTCCGCTGAGGCGGCCGAGGCCGCTGAGGCCGCTGAGGCCGCCGAGCCCGTCGGGCCCGCCGAGGCCGCCGAGCCCGGGGAGCCCGCCGCCGTCGCGACGCCGCGGCCGCCGGTGCGGAGCTCCCGCACGGTGCTGCTGGTGGTCGGCGCGCTGCTGCTCGGGCCGCTGGTCGGTGGCGGGATCGGCTACGCGGTCCAGGCCGGCCGTTCGGCCACCCCGCTGCCGTCACTGCAGTCGGCCGAGCTGCCCGCCTACCAGCCCGGCGCGCTGGACCCGACGGCCGCGGCCGCCGCGTCCCCGAAGCCGCTCGCCATCGACGGCGACCTGCGCAAGCTGCTGCTGCCCAAGCCGGACGGCGCCCAGGACTGGGACAGCGGGTTCGCCGCCTCCAGCGACTGGGAGACCGCCGGGGAGATGGCCCGGTGGCACGCCGACTCGGCGCGGTACTTCGAAAAGCTGGTCGGCTCCGGTCTGCGCAGGGCCGCCGTGACCACCTTCCAGAAGGACGGCGTCAAATACCGGATCGAGCTGATCCAGTACCAGCCGGACCAGGCCGGCGCGGCGGTCGCGGCCATGCGGCAGTCGAAGGTCGCCGGGGCCACCGACATGCCGGACGGGATGGAGGGCGCCTACTGGGCCTCCAACACGCAGGAGACGTACGCGGATTCGACCGAGACCTACTACCCCGGCAGCGCCGTGACGCGGCGGGGTGACGTGGTGGTCAGCGTGACGGCGTTCGGCACCACCCAGGTCAGCGCGGACGTGCTCCGCGACCTGGCCAAGCAGCAGTGGGAGCGGCTGGCATGAGCGATGCGGGGATGCCCGGCGAGGTCGGGGAGGAGTCCGCCGGGAACCCGGGCGAGTCCCCCACCCCGAGCGGGAAGCGCCGTGCGCTTCGCGCCGGCGCGGCGGTCGCCGCCGCGGTGCTGCTCGGGGTGGGGATCGGGGTCGGCATCATCAAGTCGCAGTACCGGCAGACCAGTGCCACCCCCGCCGCGCACACCCCGGCCGCCGCGCCGTCCCCGGGGGCGGCGCGGCCCTCCTACGGCGCGCAGTCCGACGGCACCCATTTCGGGGCGATGCGCGACCTGCTCCTCCCGGTGCCGACCGGGTTCGCGCTCGGGCCGGACGACGGGGTGTACGGGGACGACACCGAGCTGACCAAGGATCAGATCGACGGCTACCTGGACGACCGGGTGGCCGAGCTACCCAAGGACCAGCGCGACAAGGTCAAGGCGGCGCTGCAGGCGCAGGGCCACCGGACGGCCGGGGTGCGCAGCTACCGGTCGTCGGACGGAGCCCTGGTGGCGACGGTCTGGCTCGACCGGTTCGACAAGCAGGCGGTGGAGGCGGCGAACGCCTTCGACGCCGCGATGGGGTCCGACTCGGGTCTGTTCCGGCAAGGGCCGGCCGTTCCCGGTCACCAGCAGGCGGCCTGCTTCCTGCCGCCGCTGCGGCCGAGCAACCCGATCGACGAGTTGGACTGCACGGCCGGCGTCGGCGACATGCTGGTGACCATGCACGTCGAGGGGGTCGCGCCGCTGCCGAAGAGCGAGGCCGTGTCCATCTTCCGTCAGCAGCTGGAGCGGCTGGCCATCCCCGGAGCAACCGCATGACCGAGCACCCCGAGCAGACCGAGCACCCCGAGCAGACCGAGCAGACCGAGCAGACCGAGCACCCCGAGCAAACCGGGCACCCCGGGCACCCCCAGCCCCCCGAGCAGCCCCAGCCCCCCGAGCAGCCCCAGCGCCCAAAGCCGCGTGCCGCCACCGTGGTCCGCTGGACGGCGTTCGCCCTCGCGCTCGCCGCCGGTGCGACGGCCGCCGCCTTCGCCGTCGCCGCGCCCGCCCGTGGCCGGCTGCCCGGCCTGGCCACCGCCAACGACGGCCGCTACACCTTCGCCCCGCTGACCCTGCCCCAACTCCCGTCCGGCAAGCCGGCCCCGTCGGCCCCCGGCTCCGGCCACCGGCACTACGCGGCGCTGCCGGCCCTGGTGCTGCCGGCCCCGCAGGAGGCGCCGGGCGCGGCACCCGCGGCGGCGGCCGACTGTGCGGACTACGCCAAGCTGCACGAGGACGGCGCCCACCTGCCGGTGGTGCTGGCGACCAACGCCTGCCGGAGCGCCGCCACCGCGTCGTGGACCGCCAAGGACGGCACCCGGACCGAGATCTGGCTGCTCCGCTTCGGCTCCTCCGACGAGGGTGGCGCGTTCGCCGAGGCCCTGGTGCAGCGGGGCAGCCTCAAGGCCGTCCCGCAGGCGGTCCCCGGCGACGACGACGCGACCCTGCAAGCGGGCCAGCACGCCACCATCCGCATCACCCCACCCACCAGCCCCACCAGCCCCACCAGCCCCGGCGAGGCCGCCTACCTCACCGCGGGCGACGTGGTGGCCACCGTCCTACTGACCAACCCCCACGGCGTGCCGCACCAGGCGTTCCGGCAGGTGCTGACCCTGCAGGCCGATCTGCTCAACTGATCATCAGTCAACTCACCGAAACACCAGCACCAGACGTCGAAATCGCCGACGTTTCGCGTCACCCCTAGGGGGTGGCAGCCGCAAGTCATCCCGTAGGACGACGGCAGCGCAGGCCTGTGGTCGAATCCCAACGGGGCGTAGTGAGCGCTAACTTGGAGGTGTGTCCACGCCTGTCATCGCAACGGACGCCCTCACCAAGCGGTTCCCCGCCGTCACCGCGCTCGATCAGCTCACCGTGGAGGTGGGCCCGGGCGTGGTGGGGCTGGTCGGAGCCAACGGCGCGGGGAAGTCCACCCTGATCAAGATCCTGCTCGGCCTCGCCCCGGCCACCTCGGGCAGCGGCCGGGTGCTCGGCCTGGACGTCGCCACCCAGGGGTCGGCGATCCGCGAGCGCGTCGGCTACATGCCCGAGCACGACTGCCTGCCGCCGGACGTGTCCGCCACCGAGTTCGTGGTGCACATGGCCCGGATGTCCGGGCTGCCGGCCTCGGCGGCCCGCGAGCGGACGGCCGACGTGCTGCGCCATGTCGGCCTGTACGAGGAGCGCTACCGCCCGATCGGCGGCTACTCCACCGGCATGCGGCAGCGCGTGAAGCTCGCCCAGGCGCTGGTCCACGACCCGCAGTTGGTGCTGCTGGACGAGCCGACCAACGGCCTCGACCCGGCCGGCCGGGACGAGATGCTGGGCCTGATCCGGCGCGTGTACCGGGAGTTCGGCATCTCGGTGCTGGTCACCACCCACCTGCTGGGGGAGTTGGAGCGGACCTGCGACCACCTGGTGGTGATCGACGGCGGCCGGCTGCTCCGCTCCTCGGCCACCGCCCGGTTCACCGAGGCCACGCAGCTGCTGGCGGTCGAGGTGACCGAGCCGGATGACGGTTCGCCGGAACCGGAAGTCGCCGTGCGGGAGCGGCTGGTGGCGGCCGGACTGACCGTCGGCACGGACGGCGGGCATGTCCTGCTGGTCGAGCTCGCCGGGGAGCAGACGTATGACCTGATCCGCGACATCGTGGCCGAACTGGGCCTGGGACTGGTCCGGTTGGAACAGCGGCGCCACCATGTCGCCGAGCTCTTCGCCCGGGAGGCCGTCGATGACCACTGAGCCGGTGAACCCCGCGACCACTGAGCCGGTGAACCCCGCGACGAGTGCCCGCCCGGCCGCCCCCGACGGCGTGATCCATGACATCGGCTACCGCGGCTACCAGGGCCGCCGCCTCGGCCGCGGCTACGCCACCCGTGCGCTCTTCGTGCAGGGCCTGCGGGCCGCCTTCGGGCTCGGCCGGTCGGCGAAGTCCAAGGTGCTGCCGATGCTGATGCTGGCCGCGATGGTGCTGCCGGCCACCATGGTGGTGGGCATCGCGATCGCCACCAAGGCCACCCACCTGGCCACCGACTACCCGCGGTACCTCAACGGGGTCGGCCTGATCTTCGCGGAGATCTTCACCGCGGCCCAGGCGCCGGTGCTGCTCTCCCGGGACCTGCGGTTCGCCACCGTGCCGCTGTACTTCTCCCGTCCGATCACCCGCGCCGACTACGTGCGGGCCCGCAGCGGCGCGATGGTGTGCGCGCTGCTGATCGTCACCGTGCTCCCGCTGCTGCTGCTCTACGTCGGCGCCCTGCTGGCCGGGATGGATCTGGTGCCGAACACCGAGCACTTCGGCTACGGGCTGCTGGCCGCGCTGCTCTACTCGCTGGTGTTCTCGGCGATCGGCCTGGTGATCGCGGCCGCCACGCCCCGCCGCGGCTTCGGGGTGGCCGCCATCATGGGCGTGCTGGCGGTCTCGGCGATCGTGGCGGAGATCGTCTCCGGGCTGAGCGGCGGGCTGCACGCCGACCCCACGGACTCGGCCAAGTGGGCCTTCCTGCTGTCGCCGGCCTCCCTGGTGAGCCGGCTGGTCAACCAGCTCTGCGGGCTGGGCGGCGGCGACGGCACGCCGGGCGGCCTGGGCGCGGTGGTCTTCGCGATCGAGCTGCTGGTCATCGTGGTCGGCGCCCAGTTGCTGCTGATGCGCCGCTACCGGAAGATCTGAGGGAACGTCATGGCTGTCATCGCGCTGGAGAAGGTCTCCCGCTGGTTCGGCAACGTGGTCGCCGTCAACGACGTCTCGATGGCGATCGGGCCCGGGGTGACCGGCCTGCTCGGCCCGAACGGGGCCGGCAAGTCGACGCTGATCCACCTGATGAGCGGCTTCCTCGGCCCGTCAGCCGGGACCGTCACGCTGGACGGCGCGCCGATCTGGCGCAACCAGCAGGTCTACCGACAGATCGGGCTGGTGCCGGAACGCGAGTCGATGTACGACTACCTGACCGGCTGGGAGTTCGTGCTGGCCAACGCCGAACTGCACGGCCTGCCCGACCCGGGCGCGGCGGCCCGCCGGGCGCTGGCGCTGGTGGAGATGGAGCACGCGCAGGGCCGCCGCACCGGCACCTACTCCAAGGGCATGAAGCAGCGGGTCAAGATGGCGTCCGCGCTGGTGCACGACCCGGCGGTGCTGCTGCTCGACGAGCCGTTCAACGGCATGGACCCGCGCCAGCGGCTGCAGTTGATGGAGTTGCTGCGCGGCTTCGGCGCCGAGGGCCGCACGGTGCTCTTCTCCTCGCACATCCTGGAGGAGGTGGAGCAACTGGCCCGGCACATCGAGGTGGTGGTGGCCGGGCGGCACGCGGCCTCCGGGGACTTCCGGCGGATCCGCCGGCTGATGACCGACCGGCCGCACCGCTATCTGGTGCGGTCCAGCGACGACCGCCGGCTGGCCGCCGCGCTGATCGCCGACGGCTCCACGGCCGGCATCGAACTGGACGCCGGGGAGCGGGCGCTGCGCATCCAGGCGATCGACTTCCGGGGCTTCACCACCCTGCTGCCCAGGGTCGCGCGGGAGGCGGGGATCACCCTCTACACCGTCTCACCCGCGGACGAGTCGCTGGAGAGCGTCTTCTCCTACCTCGTCTCCGCCTGACCCACCTGATCTCCGCCTGACCCACCTGGTCCCCGCCTGACCCACCTGGTCCCCGCCTGACCCACCTGGTCCCCGCCTGACGGCGGACCAGCGCACCTCCGCCGAAGAAGGGCTGAACCCGTGAACCTGACCGTGGTCCGGCTGACCGTCCGTGGTCTGCTCGGCCGGCGCCGGGGCGTCGTGCTGCTGGTCGTCCCGGCGCTGCTGCTGGTGCTCGCGGCGCTCGCCTCCGCCCACACCGCCGACCGGCCCGATCTGACCCGCACCGTGCTCGGCACGCTGGCCCTGGGCACCCTGGTCCCGATCCTCAGCCTGGTGGTCGGCACCGGGGTGATCGCGACCGAGATCGACGACGGCTCGATCGTCTACCTGCTGGCCAAGCCGCTGCCCCGCTGGCAGATCGTCACCAGCAAGCTCGCGGTCGCCTGGGTGACCAGCTGGCTGTGCGGCGCGCTGCCGATCCTGCTGGCCGGGCTGGTCATGGTCGGGGGCCAGGACGGTGTGGCGCTCGGCTACTTCACCGGCGCCCTGGTGGCCTCGGCCGCCTACAGCGCGCTCTTCCTGCTGCTCGGCGTGGTCACCCGCAACGCCGTGGTGGTGGGCCTGGCCTATGCGCTGGTCTGGGAGAGCGTGATCGGCAACTTCGTGACGGGGGCCAGGACGCTGAGCATCCAGCAGTGGGGCCTGGCGCTGGGCAAGGCGGTCGCCCGGCCGGGGGCGATCAGCGCCGATGTCGCCCTGGCCGCCGCCGTCCCGTTGCTGCTGGTGGTCATCGTGGCGGGCACGGCGCTGGCGGCGGTCCGGCTGGCGGGACTGACCCTGGCGGGCGAGGACTGAGGTCCCGCTCCAGCGGCAGCCCCGCGAGGGGGATCAGAGGGTGCGGTCGTGTCCCGCACCCCAGCCGGCCACCCCGACCACGCCGGCCAGCACCAGTAGCACCACCAGCACGGCCGTCCAGCTGCCGGTCAGCTGGTGCAGCGCGCCGGCGCCGACCGGGCCGATCGCCGCGATCAGATAGCCGATCGCCTGCGACATCCCGCCCAGCTGGGCCGCCCCGGCGGCGGAGCCGGTGCGCAGCACGATGAAGGCCAGGCCGAGGCCGAAAGAGCCGCCCTGGGCGACGCCCAGCACCGCCGCGGCGACCCAGGCGCCGGAGACCGGCGCGACCAGCAGCAGCGCGATGCCCGCGGCGTTGAGTGCGGCCATCACCAGCGCCAGCGCCCGCTGCCGGGTCATCCGGCCGGCCAGCAGCGGCACCAGGAAGGCGCCGAGCACCTGCACCAGGTTGGAGAAGGCGAACACCAGGCCGGACTCGTTACGGCCCATCCCGTGGTCGGCCAGGATCGTCGGCATCCAGGCGACCAGGACGTAGACCATCAGCGAGGAGATGCCCATGAAGAGGCTGATCTGCCAGGCCAGCGGCAGCCGCCACAGGCCCGCGATCGGCTTGGCCGGCGCGGCCTGGGCCTGGGCCTGGGCCGGGGTGGCGGCCGGCGCGAGCTGACGCGCCCGCAGCACCTGGGGCAGCCAGGCGGCCGCCGCGATCAGCGCCAGCACCGACCAGACGCTGAGCGAGGCCCGCCAGCCGCCGCCGAGCGCGTGCTCCAGCGGCACCGAGCTGCCGGCCGCCAGGGTGGCGCCGACCAGCATGGCGGTCGAGTAGGCCCCGGTCATCGTCGCCGCCTTGTGCGAGAACTCCCGCTTGATCAGGCCGGGCATCGACACGTTCAGCACCGCGATGGCCACCCCGATCACCACGCAGCCCGCGTAGAGCGCGGCCACCGACGGCAGCACCCGCAGCAGCACCCCGGCGCCCAGCGTCAGCACGGCCCCGAGCACCACCCGCTCGGTGCCGAACCGCCGGGTCAGCCGCGGGGTGAGCGGCGCGCCGACGCCCTGGAAGAGCACCGGCACGGTGGTGATCAGACCGCTGACGGTGGTCGACAGGCCGAAGGTGCGCTGGATCTCGCCCACCATGGGGGAGACCGCCGCCAGGCAGGACCGCATGTTCAGCGAGACCAGCATGATGCCGATCAGCAGCAGAGCGGGGTGGGCAAGCTTGGTTCGGACCGGAACGACCGAGGTGCTCAGCGGTTGCTGAGTCCGGGTGACGGACATGGTGCGGCTCTCTTACGGAATGTGCTGTGGGAAAAAGGGGGCAGGCCAGGGCGGCAACGCGTGCTCTGCCGGCCTTACTTGCGCGCGGCGAACTCCGCGAGCAACTGCTCGACGGCCGCGGTGGGCTCGGCCAGCAGCGCGCGACAGGCGGCCTCGGCACGGTCGGGGTCGCCGCTGGCGATCGCGTCGACCAGCGCCTCATGGGTGGCGACGACCACCTCGGGCATCTCGTGGTCCCCGAAGGCGGTGCGCATGGACTCGCGCACCGAGGCGCCGAAGTAGCGGTAGACCTCGGCCAGCGCGGGGTTGTGGGCCGCGTCGACGATGGCGGTGTGGAACTCCAGGTCGTGCTCGACGGTGGCCTCGCGCCCGATCCGCTCGGGGTGGGCGGCGATCACCTCGGCCTCGCGGGCCAGCGCGGCCCGCATCCGCTCCAGGTCCTCGGCGGTGTGCCGCAGGGCCGCCAGCCGGGCGGCCTCGGTCTCCAGCGCGGCCCGCACCTCCAGCACGTCGCGCACACCGGAGCGCTGCACACCGCGCAGTACGGCGGCCGGGTCGCTGGTGCTGCGCACGAAGGTGCCCTCACCCTGCCGGGTGACCAGCATGCCCGCGTGCACCAGCACCCGGATCGCCTCGCGCACCGTGTTGCGGCCGACCTGCAGCTGCTCGGCGAGCTCGTGCTCGGTGGGGATGCGCTCACCGACGGCCCAGGCGCCGGCGGCCAGCCGCTCGCGCAGCTGGTCGATCGCGGCGTCCACCAGCGATCGGCGGCCGGCGGCCTGCAGGTTGCCCGCACCTGTGCCGGTCATCCTCGCCACCTCCGCTCCACGCTCGAACCGCCGCTTGCCCGGTCATCCTACAACTGCTTGCCCGGTCATCCTACAACCGGCCCGGCGAGTCGCCATCGGACGCCAGAAGAGGCGCCAGAAAGGGGGGCGGGTCCATCGGACCCGCCCCCCTTTGCCGCCTGCTCGGCGTCAGTCGACGCAGGGGATGCCCTGCGCCATGTCCACGGAGGGGCCGACCTGCTGCACGCTGTTCGGGTCGGCCGGCGCCGCCGGGCTGTTCCCGGACGAGGGGGCCTGCCCGCTGCCGCCGCCGGGCGCGGTGTACTCGCTGCCCAGCACCACCTGGATGTGCCCGGACCGCACCGAGCTGCTCGGCTCGGCGGTCACGTTGTAGCGGGCGGCGACCTGGTCGGCGGAGTCCTTCTCCCCGGCGCCGTAGAGCACCGTGGTCTTGCTCTGCTTCGGCATCGTCGGGATCCGGCCCTCGGTGAGGCCCATGCCGACCAGCGCCTTCATCTCGGCGGCGGCGGCGCCGTTCACCGTGGAGGTGTTGGACACGTCCACCGTGCCGGTGAGCTTGGCGCTGGGCGCGGCCGGAGCCTGCGACGGCGGGGCGGAGCTCGGCGCCGCCGAGGAGCCGCCGTCCACCGAGTTGCCGGCCGGGGCGTCATGGCCGGTCAGCTGCTGCACGATCCTCTTGATCTGTGCCGGGTCGACCTTGTTGACGGACTCCTTGGTGCCGTGGCTGTCCACGATGACGTCCTGGAAGCCGGCGATCGGCAGCGTGATGGCCGTGACGTGGCCGCCCGCCAGGTTGGGCGCCTGCTGGGCGAAGTCCAGGATGTTCCAGCTGTTGTCCAGCACCACGTCCTGCTTGACCACGTCGAACAGGCTCTGCATCTTGCCCAGGTCGCCGACCACGCCCTCGTCCTTCAGCTTCTTGATCACCGAGGAGATGAAGGCCTGCTGGCGGTGGGTGCGGGCGAAGTCACCGAAGTCGGCGGGGTCGTTGGGGTTGACCAGGTTGTGCCGCTGGCGGACGAAGGAGAGTGCCTGGGAGGCGTTCAGGGTGTTGATGCCCTGGTGGAAGTCGGCGCCGGAGCCCTGGCCCTCGATGGCCGGGTCCTTGGTGGCGCGCTTCAGGCAGACCTGGATCGGGCCGACCGCCTGGGCGATGTCGTAGAAGCCCTTGAGGTTGACCTCGGCGAAGTGGTCGATCGGAATGCCGAGGAACTGCTGCACGGTGGCCAGGGTGGCCTTGCGGCCGGCGTCCCGGCCCTGCCTCTCCAGGTCCGGCTTCGAAAGCCCCTTGGCGGCCGAGGAGTTGTTGAAGGCGTCCTTGGCCAGTCCGTAGGCTTCCTTGATCTTGTGCATGCCGCTGACGCCGACCGTCTGGACGTAGTCGTCGCGCGGGATCGAGATCGCGGTCGCCTGGCCGCCGTTGGCCGGGATGTGAAGCACCATCAGGGTGTTGGTGTTGTAGCCGCCGATGTCGCTGCTGGAACCCGCGTGCAGCTCGTCCTGCACGAACTGGCCCGGCAGGTCGTTGCCGTTCATGTCCTTGCGGCTGTCCAGGCCGACCAGCAGCACGTTGACCGAGTTGTCCAGGTGCTTGGGCGCGTTCTTCTTGACGTCGTCCAGCGCGTTGGAGGTGGTCAGGCCGTCGGTCAGCGAGGTGTAGGCGTACCAGCTGAAGCCGCAGGTGCCGAGCACGGCGAGCGAGGTCGCGCAGGCGATCGTGCGCCCGGCCAGCACCAGCGGGTTGGGGCGCTGCCTGGGCGCGGGCTTGCGCCGCGCGGTGCGCGGGCCGGGCTGCTCAACCACGTCGGCTCCTTCGGTCTCGGACGACGCGGACCATGATCACAAGCAGTGCCGCGCCCATTGCGTACAGCATGACGGGGAACCCGTGGACGGCCCATTTGGCGGCACCGGCGGCCGCCGCCTTCCCGTCCTGGTACTTGTCGGAGTGCGCGAGGTACTCGGCGCCGGCGGTGACCGCCAGGACTATCGGGGGCGGCGCGGGCAGCACCCACCACCAGCCGGCCCGGCTGCACACCCAGGCAGCCCCGGCGAAGCCGACCACGCTGCAGAACAGCAGGCCCCAGCCGCCGATGCCCAGGCCGAGCAGCTCGTCGACCAGCCCGCCGGCCACCGGCGTGCCGACCGCAAGCAGCACCGCGGTGCCGCTGAACGGCCGGGCCTGCGCCTTGACCGGTCGGCGCCCCTCGGCGCGCTGTCGCGGGCGTCCGCCCTCCGACCGGGCGCCCGCCCCCTCGGCGGTCGACCGCTGGGCAGGCGCGTAGCCGCGAGCGGTCGCGTCACCCGCGGGTGTCCGTTGTCCTGCCATGCTTCCTGCCTCTATGAATCGGCCGGCGTCGCCGGACGTCGCCACGGTCGACTGCCGACGGTGCGCGAGCCGCACCGTGTGCCCTGCGCCGTGAGCTCGGATTCGCCGAGCGGAGGCAGAGCACGTCGCCCTACCGCTATGACGTTCGGGCACGGCCGGGGGTTGCAACAGTTGCGCAGCTTAGCAAGTGTCACCTGATTGTCATACGGGCTGCCGAGGGCTTGGAAGGCGGGAGAGACACGGCCGCCTCCGCACCCGGTTCGGGCGCGGAGGCGGTAGCGGCGAGGGCTGCCGGCTCAGCGGGCGTACAGCCGCTCCAGGACCAGTGCCACGCCGTCGTCCGCGTTGCTCGCCGTGACCTCGTCGGCGACGGCCAGCAGCTCCGGGTGGGCGTTGGCCATGGCGACGCCGCGGCCGGCCCAGCGGAACATCGGCAGGTCGTTGGGCATGTCGCCGAAGGCGATGGTGTCGGCGGCGCGCAGGCCCAGCCGCCGGGCGGCGAGCGACAGGCCGGTGGCCTTGGACAGGCCCAGCGGCAGCAGCTCGACTATCCGCGGCCCGGCCACCGTGACGGTGACCAGTGAGCCGATCACCCGCTGGGCGGCCTCGGCGAGTTGATCGTCCGTCAGTTCGGCGTGCTGGATGTAGAGCTTGGAGATCGGGGCGGTCAGCAGCTCGTCGGTCCCGCCGACCCGCTGCACCGGCAGCTCGGGGTTGTGCAGGCTGTAGTCCTGCTGGGCGAGCACGGCGCCGTCCAGGCCGTCCTGGCTGGCGGCCACCGACAGCCGGCCCACCTCGGTGGCCAGCTTCTCCAGCGCCAGCGCGCCGAGCCGGCGGTCCAGCGTCATGGAGGTGAGCAGCCGGTGCGCGCCCGCGTCATAGACCTGCGCGCCCTGGCTGCAGACGGCCAGGCCGGTGTAGCCGATCTGGTCGAAGACGGGCCGGGCCCAGGCCGCGGACCGGCCGGTGACGATGATGTGCACCGCCCCGGCCGCCGTGGCGGTGGCCACGGCGGCCCGGGTGCGGGCGGAGACGGTCTCCTCG
Source organism: Kitasatospora sp. GP30 (assembly GCF_029892145.1). NCBI lineage: Bacteria > Bacillati > Actinomycetota > Actinomycetes > Kitasatosporales > Streptomycetaceae > Kitasatospora > Kitasatospora sp. GP30. The sequence continues at coordinate 48,803 of NZ_JARZAH010000010.1, read as the reverse complement.
GGGGAGAGCAGGGTGCCGTCCAGATCGGTGGCGATCAGGCGGTACGGCAGCTCCGAGGTCACTTGACCGGGTCCAGCGTGGTCCGGCCGCCCAGGTAGGGACGCAGCGCCTCGGGCAGCACCACGCTGCCGTCGGCCTGCTGGTGGTTCTCCAGGATCGCCACGATGGTGCGCGGGATCGCGACCAGGGTGCCGTTGAGGGTGGCCAGCGGGCGGACCTTGCCCTCCTCGCGCATCCGGATGGCGAGCCGGCGGGCCTGGTACTCGGTGGTGTTGGAGGTCGAGGTGACCTCGCGGTACTTGCCCTGGGTCGGGATCCAGGCCTCGATGTCGAACTTGCGCACGGCCGAGGAGCCGAGGTCGCCGGAGGCGACGTCGATCACCCGGTAGGGCAGCTCCAGCGCGTTCAGGAAGTCCTTCTCCCACTGCAGCAGGCGGCGGTGCTCGGCCTCGGCCTCCTCGGGGGAGGTGAAGACGAACATCTCGACCTTCTCGAACTGGTGCACCCGGATGATGCCGCGGGTGTCCTTGCCGTAGGTGCCGGCCTCCCGGCGGAAGCAGGACGAGTAACCGGCGTACCGCAGCGGCAGCTTGTCGGCGTCGATGATCTCGTCCATGTGGTACGCGGCGAGCGGCACCTCGCTGGTGCCGACCAGGTACCGGTCGTCCTCGGCGAGGTGGTAGACGTTCTCGGCCGCCTGGCCGAGGAAGCCGGTGCCGTCCATGGCCGCCGGGCGGACCAGGGCCGGGGTGATCATCGGGATGAAGCCGGACGCGGTGGCCTGGGCGATCGCCATGTTGACCAGGGCGAGCTCCAGCAGCGCGCCGACACCGGTCAGGTAGTAGGACCGGGCGCCGGCCACCTTGGCACCGCGCTCGGTGTCGATCGCCCCGAGGACCTGGCCCAGCTCGACGTGGTCGCGGGGCTCGAAGCCCTCGGCCGCGAAGTTGCGCGGGGTGCCGATCTCCTCCAGCGTGACGAAGTCCTCCTCGCCGCCGACCGGGGCGGCCGGGTCGATGAGGTTGGCCAGCGAGCGGAGCAGCCGGTCGGCCTCCTCCTTGGCCTCGGACTGCTCGGCGTCGGCGGCCTTGACCTCGGCGGCCAGGTCCTTGGTGCGCTGCAGCAGGGCGGCCTTCTCCTCGCCCTTGGCCTGGGCGACCTGCTTGCCGAGGCCCTTCTGCTCATTGCGCAGTTCGTCGAACCGACTGCCCGAGGACCGGCGGCGCTCGTCGGCTGCGAGGAGTGCGTCGACCAGGTCGACGTCCTCGCCACGGGCGCGCTGCGAGGCGCGCACTCGGTCAGGGTCCTCACGAAGCAGGCGAAGGTCAATCACGGGCCCAGCCTACCGGTGCAACCGCCGCCTGTGGATAACCTGTGGATAACTGGCCCGCCAAGATCTCTGGAAGCAAGTTGTCCACAGGCAGTCCCGGAGCCCTGTGGATGACGGGGTTCTCGGGAAACGGTCAGCACCTTTTTGGCTTTTTCGGGTTTGAAACCTGAATCGCCCCGCACGGCCGAGGGAATTTCACTACCTGGACAGGTGAATTTATGGCAGAAGGGTGACTCTGGTGTTATTAGTCCGATCTGCAGCGCTTCCCGATGATCCGACCGCACCCAGGAGTGGCTATGCCGTTTTGTCGACTCATCCCCAGGCTGTGGATAACCAGTGGCCCGGACGGGCCTGTGGAAGCTGTGGACAGCTGTGGATGAACGGGCCGAGGACCGGGGTCGGGCCTCAGCCCTCGCCGCGCCCGTCGAGGCAGCGGGCCAGCCAGTCGGCGGCCCGGTCGAAGTCCTCGTCCGAGGTGCCGGGCTGCCGGGGCGTTGACCCCCGCTCGTCGGCCCGCGGATAGGAGCCCAGGAACCGGATCTGCGGGCAGATCCGCCGCAGCCCCATCAGGGTCTCGCCCACCCGGCGCTCGGTCAGGTGCCCCTCGCAGTCGATCGAGAAGCAGTAGTTGCCCAGCCCGTGCCCGGTCGGCCGGGATTCGATCCGCATCAGGTTGACCCCGCGCACCGCGAATTCCTGCAGCAGTTCCAGCAGCGCACCCGGGTGGTTGTCGCCGAGCCACACCACCATCGAGGTCTTGTCCGCCCCGGTCGGCGACGCGACCCGGCCGGGCCGCCCGACCAGCACGAACCGGGTGGTCGCGTTCTGCGCGTCGGCGATGTCCTTGACCAGCGGCTCCAGGCCGTAGAGCGGCGCGGCGAACTCCCCGGCGAAGGCGCCGTCCGACTGCCCCTCCTGGACCAGCCGGGCGCCGTCGGCATTGGAGGCGGCGGCCTCCCAGACCGCGTCCGGCAGGTTGGCGCCGAGCCAGCGGCGCACCTGCGGCTGGGCCACCGGATGGCTGGTGACCCGCTTGACGTCGGCCAGCCCGGTGCCCGGCCGGACCAGCAGGGCGAAGCTGATCGGCAGCAGCACCTCGCGGTAGATCATCAGCGGCGCGCCGGTGGCCAACTCGTCGGCGGTCGCGGTGACCGCCCCCTCCACCGAGTTCTCGATCGGCACGAAGGCGCCCGCCGCCTCGCCGGCGCGCACCGCGTCCAGTGCCGCCTGCACCGAGGCCAGCGGCACCAGCTCGCGGGTGGCGGCCTCGGGCAGGGTGTGCAGGGCGGCCTCGGTAAAGGTGCCGACGGGCCCGAGGTAGGTGTAGCGGGTGGCCGACATGTCCGCGCCTCCGTGCGTCTCCCGATGGGGGCACCCCCGGCCGAAGGCTGGGGGAGGTACCAGGCCTGCCACCTTAGCCACTTCCGTTCCACCGCATGGAACGTTCCGCACAGTGGTCACACTCCCGGGATCACGCCTCCAGCAGGGCCTGCCCCAGGTAGCCGCCGCCGTCCGCGACCCCGGGCAGCACCGCGTACAGCCCGCTCGCCTCGTGCCGCAGGAAGGTGGTCAGCACATCTCCCCGGGAGAGCGAGCGCTGCACGGGCAGGAAGCCGTGTGCCGGGTCGGCCTGGAACGCCAGGAACAGCAGCCCCGCGTCCGGGGAGCCGTCCGGCCGCGTCCCGTCGGCGTAGGAGAAGCCGCGGCGCAGCATCGCCGCCCCGCCGTTGGCCGAGGGCGCGGCGATCCGGATGTGGGCGTCGGCCGGGACCGCCAGGCCGCCGTCCGGGTTCTGCTTCGCCAGGTCCACCGGGGTGGTCTCGGTGCCGCCGGAGAGCGGCGCGCCGTCGGCCTTGCGGCGCCCGACGATCCGCTCCTGGCGGTCCGTCGGGAGGTTCTCCCAGTCGTCCAGCAGCATCCGGATCCGGCGGAACACCAGATAGCTGCCGCCGGCCAGCCAGTCCGGACCGGTCGCGAACACCTTGGCGGCGAAGTCGGCGTCGGTCGGCTTGGGGTTGTTGGTGCCGTCGACCTGGCCCATCAGGTTGCGGGCGGTGCGCGGCTGGGCGGTGGCGCCCGGGGTGCGGGAGAAGCCGGCCGCCTGCCAGCGCACCGCGGCGGTGCCGGCCGCCTGCTGCTGCAGCATCCGCAGCGCGTGGAAGGCGACCAGCGCGTCGTCCGCGCCGATCTGCAGGAACAGGTCGCCGTCGCTGCGGGAGCGGTCGATCGCGTCCTGCGGGAAGGCGGGCAGCGGGGCCAGCTGCGGTGGGCGGTGCGCGGTGAGCCCGACCTTGTCGAAGAGCGAGGCGCCCACCGCCACCGTGACGGTCAGCGAGCAGGGCCCGGCGTCCAGCGCGATCTGGTTCTCGTGCGGGCCGCCGGGTTCGCCGAGCACCAGGTCGCGCACCGTCCCGGTCCACTGCTTGAGCAGCGTCTGCAGGGCCTTCCGGTCGGCGCCGGGTGCCAGGTCGAAGGCGGCCAACTGCACCCTGGCCTGCTGCGGTTGCGTGATGCCCGCCTGGTGCGGGCCGTGGAAGTCCACCCGGGCGGCGCCCAGTGCGACGGGGTGCGGCTGCTGCGGCACCGCGACCGCGCGGCCCAGCGCGCCCGCGGTGGCGCCGACGGCCAGCCCGGCACCCGCGCCGCCGATCAGGGCCCGGCGGGAGAAACCGGCGTACTTCATCTGCGGTGCTCCTAACCGATCGTGAGCTGCTTGGTCTCGGTGTCCTGGTCGATGTCCGAGGAGCGCACCACCACGGCGGCCACCCAGTCGCCGGCCAGCGGGAGTTGGGCGGTGCCGCGCCAGGTGCCGGTGCCGCTCTTGGTGAGCTTGACCGGCAGCGGGCCGAGGTCGCGGTCCGGCAGGGTGAACGAGAGCTGGGTCTCGGGCACGTCCACCGGCTTGCCGTCGGCGCCCGCCACCACCAGGGTCAGCTGGTTGCCGCCGGTGGTCGCCGGGTTGACGGTGAGGGTCGCCGTGCCCTTGGCGCCGGGCTCCTTGCCGCCGGTGTCATAGGGCAGCTTGAGCTGCACGGTGCGGGCCTGGCCCGGTGCCGGGGCGGTGGCGGCGGCCGGTGCGGCGCCGGCGGCGACGCGGCCGGGCGGGGAGTTGGTCAGCATGGTGGTCACCACCAGCACGGCCACCGCGACCGCCGCCTCGATCAGCACCGAGCGCCGCAGCCCGGCCTGCACCGGGGAGCCGTCCTGCGCCCTGCGGACCTTGGCGGCGGTCAACACCGCCTGCTGGCGGGCCAGTTGGGCGCGGCGCTCGGGTTCGAGCGCCAGGTCGAGGTCGGCCTCGGGCTCGGCCCGGGAAGCGGCGTCCCCGGTCGCCGCCGCCGGGGCCTCGCGCAGCCGGCCGGTCCAGCGGCGGGAGAACCAGGCCGTGCCCAGCATCAGCAGCACCAGGCCGACCTTGATCAGCAGCAGCTGCCCGTACCTGGTCGAGGTCAGCGCGCTCCACGAGCCGACGCCCCGCCAGGCCTGGTAGACGCCGGTCGCCACCAGCACCCCGACCGAGCCCATCGCCAGCTTGGAGAACCGCTCGGCCGCCGCCGGCCCCGCGCCGTGCCGCAGCCCGACCAGCAGTGCCACCAACCCGCCCAGCCAGCAGGCCATCGCGATCAGGTGCAGCAGGTCGAACGGCAGCGCCAGCCACACCTGGATGCCGACCGCCGCATGGTCGGCCGCCGCCCAGGTGGCCGCCAGCGCCAGCGCCAGCAGCAGCCCGCCGATCCCGAGCGCCAACCGCGCCTCGCGCTGCGGGCGTTCGGCCGCCCGGCGCTCCAGTGCGCGCAGCTCGGCCTCCTCGTCGTCGACGGCCTCGTCCTGCGCCCCGTCGGTGGGCCCTTCCTCGCCCTCGATCGGCGTGCTCCCCAACTGCCCCACCAGCAGCGAGAGGAAGACCCCGCCGGCCGCGAGCAGCAGCAGCCGGGCCGCCAGCGCGGTGCCGAGCCGCTCGTTCAGCGTGCCGCGCACCAGCGACAGGTCCAGCACCTGGCTCAGGCCGGTGGCCCGCTCGTACGGGCCGCGCAGCAGCAGCACCGCCACGGTGGCGGCCAGCAGCGCGACCCAGCCGGACATCAGCAGCCGCTGCATCGGCCGGCTGGCCGCCCCGCGCGGCCAGCAGATCAGCACGAAGGCCGCGGCCCCGACCAGCAGCGCGAACGCCCCGTAGGCGACGCCCCGCCCGATCGCGTACAGCGCGGCCACCGTGCCGTCGGCGTTCTCGCCCCGTACCGCCGCCGGGTTGACGCTGGTGTCGGAGGGCGCGCCGATGGAGAAGGTGAACGCCCCGCCGACCGGGTGGGTGTCCTCCGAGATCGCTCGCCAGGCCACCGTGTAGGTGCCGTCGGCCAGCCCGGCGCGCAGCCCGACACTGGCGGTGTCGCCCTTGCCGTCCGCGTGCCCGGGGTTGCCGCTGTCGACCTGCTTGCCGGACGGGTCGAGCACCCGCAGCGAGTCGCCGGAGAGCGTCACCCCCTCGCTGAAGGTCAGGGTGACGGCGGCCGGCTCGGTGGCGACCACCGAGTTCTGCGCGGGGTCGGTCTTCAGCAGCGCGGCGTGCGCGGCCGCGGGCCCGGCGGTGCCGAGCAGCAGGACCAGCACGGTGCCCGCGGTGGTGAGCCAGGCGAGGACTTTGCGCATGGGTGGGTCAGCTCCCGGGACGGTAGGTGAGCGGTTTGACCGGTACCTGGACGGCGATGGTGCCGCCCTTCGCGAAGGTGAGGTCGACTTCCAGCTGGTCGCCGACGGCGGGCGGCTTCTGCCACCCCATGATCATCAGGTGGGTGCCGCCGCGGGCCAGCTCCAGGCTGCCGTGGGCCGGCACCGGCAGGCTGTCCACCTCCTGCATGGTGCTGTCCGTGGACCGGTGCATGGTTATCGAGCCGGCGCCGGGGCTGCTCACCCGGACCAGGGTGTCGGCGGCCGATCCGGTGTTGCGGACCGTCAGGTAGCCGGCTGCCATGCCGTCGCCGCCGGCCGGCAGCGGGATGTACGAGTCGGCGACGCTGATCTTCACACCGGCCGGGGTGGCGGCCGAGCTGCCGCCGTTGGCCACGGCGATCGCGCCGGCGGTGAGGACGGCGGCCAGCCCGGCGCCGGTCAGTGCCAGCCGGTTGAACCTGGCGGCCATCAGGCGGCCACCCCCTTGGCCAGCAGCGGCAGGTCGTGGGCGAAGGTCGCGGTGTCGGTGTTGCTCAGGTAGAGCACGTGCGCCTTGTCGTCGGACGGCAGGAAGGCCAGCACCTGGGCGCCGTGCGAGGAGGTGACGCTGCCGTCCTTGTTGACCACCGGGTCCTCGACCAGGATGCCCAGCGACTTGGCGGCCGCCTTCACCTTGTCCAGGTCGCCGGTCATGCCGATGAAGTCCTTGTCGAACGAGTCCAGCCAGGTGCGCAGCACCTTGGGGTTGTCGCGCTGCGGGTCGGTGGAGACGAAGACCACGTCGATCTTCTTCTGCTGGTCGGCGGGCAGCTTCTGCATCGCCACGCCGATGTCGCCCATGGTGGTCGGGCAGACGTCGGGGCAGCTGGTGTAGCCGAAGAAGAGCAGCGTGGTGCGGCCGGCGGTGCGCTGGCGCAGGTCGAACGGCTGGCCGCTGGTGTCGGTCAGGGCCAGGTCCGGCTTGTCGAAGTGCTTGCTCAGCACGGTGCCCTGGTACGGCGAGTTGTTCGCCTGCTGGGAGACGATGGCCGGCCCGGCGGCGGCGTGGGAGCCGGAGCCGCAGGCGGTCAGCGAGAGGGCGGCGGTGAGGGCCAGGGCGGCGGCGCAGGCGAGGCGGCCGCGGGTGGTCGGCAGATGCATGGCGGTGGGTCCGATTCTCGGCTCAGGGAGCTACGGGAGCTACGGGAGGGGGAGCCCGCCGGGGCCGCACGGTCGGCGGCCCCGGCGGGGCGGGGGTCAGGAGGCGGCGCTGCCGCTCTTGCGGCGCAGGCCGAAGACGCCGAGGGCGGCGCCGATGACGCCCACCACGATGCCGACCACGCCCAGGGTGCGGGCGGTGCCGTCCGATGCGGCGCCCTTCGCGTCCTGGGAGGCGGTCACCTTGGTGCTGTCGGCGGCCGGGGAGGCGGCCGCGCCCGCGGCGGCCTTGGCGGTGAGCTGGAGCACCGGCGCCGGGTGGGCCGGCTCCGGCTGGCCCTGCTTGGCCTCGTCGATCCAGCGGACCACGGTGCCGTCGTCCTTGGTCTGCAGCGCCTTGAAGACCAGCTGGTCGGTGTCGGCGGGCAGCGGGCCGAGCGAGACCTTGAACTCCTGGAACTGGCCGGGGCCGATCTTGCCGGTGCTGTCGGCCGTCCAGGTGATCTTGGAGACCGCACTGGTGATGCTGCCGTCGTCGGTCTTGATCGGGTTGGCCAGCTGGGCCTTGTCCACCTGCACGGTCCAGCCGGGCAGCGGCTGGGTGGAGACCGAGGCGATCGGGTGGTCGCTCGGCAGGGTGACCTCCAGCTTGACCGTGCTGGCGGTGTCGCTCTCGTCCGGCACCCGGAAGGCGACGGCGGTGTAGCCGCCCTGGGTGGCGGTGCCCGGCTGCACGGTGACGTGCGCGAAGGCGGGAACGGCGGTGGCCAGCACGGTGCCCGTCGCGAGCAGCAGCGCGGCGGCGGAACGGCGGGCGGGAAGCGAACGCATCTGGGGCGTCTCCATCTGGGGCGGGGCACAAGGGTGCCCCGGAACGTGGGAATGACCGTCGCTCGGCGCGCCGGCACTCCCACGGGAGGGGATGGCTCAGCGCGTCCAGGCCGCCGCCGGCGGACCGCGCCGGATCACGCTGTGCCGCAGCAGGGCCGCCGCGGGCAGCCGGCTGTGCTCTCGCCGGGCGCGCGCCGGGCGCGGCCGGCAGACCTCGTTCAGCAGCCCGCGCAGCAGCACGGCGAGCAGCGCCAGCGCCCGGTACAGCGGTGCCGTCCACTGCCGCAGTTCGCGAACCGCCCGGCCGGTCGACCCGACGACCCGCCACAGCCCGGCCTCGCCGCACCGCAGCCACCAGCCGACCAGCACGGCGGCCAGCAGGTGGCCGGCCAGCATCGCCGGGGTCAGGCCGAACAGCCACCACGGGCCGTCGGCCACCGGCGCCTGGTAGGCGTGCGGGTCCAGGCCGGCCGCGCCCACCAGGGCGGCGGCGCTGGTGCCGGGCGGCAGCATGTGGGCCATGCCCGGCATGTCGTTGCAGACCAGCCGGCCCGCCACCTGGGCCAGGGTCGACTGGTCCATGGCGGCCTGCGCGGCGGTGTGGAAGAGCAGGTGCAGGCCGAGCTGGCCGAGGCCCAGCGCGGCGGCGATCCCGGGCAGCGAACGCTCCCGGCCGCCGAGCGCGGCCGCCGGCAGCAGCACGGCCACGAAGCCGACCGCCAGGGCGCCGGTGGCCACCGGGCAGCCCTGGGCCAGCTGGTGCCCCAGCGCCGCGAGCAGCGTGCAGACCAGGGCGAACGGCACCGCGCGGAGCAGCCGCAGCCCCCAGCCGGCGCCACCGGCGGACGCGGGCAGGCCGAACGGCCGGCGGACCGGCTCTTCGGCGCCCGGACGCGGGGCGGGTCGGTGGCTGCTCATGGCCGGGCCATCATCTCATCGGCTCACACGGCGGCCCCGGCCCGGGTACGCCGGTGGCACCGGACGCCCGCGACCCGGGATACGCCCCAATGGCCCCGCGTGCGCCGTCCGCCCGCGCGCCGCCGTCCGCGTGGTGCCGCCGCGGCCCGTCGGCCGAACGGGCGGACACCGTGGCGACCCACGGTTCGCCACCCCGGCACCAGGCAATACCTACTTCCATGTGGAGCCCCAGCCAGAAGGGACCGGTCGTGGACATCTGGTGGACTCTGCACCTGCGGCGCGAGCCGGCCAGCATCCCGCTGGCCCGGCGGATCCTGCTCAGCACCCTGGACAACGCCGGGGTCGACCGGGGGATCGCCCAGGACCTCGGGCTCGCCCTCACCGAGGCCTGCGCCAACGCGGTCGAGCACGCGGGCGGCGAGGACGGCTTCCAGGTCACCGCGGCGCTGGACGGCGAGCTGCTGCGGATCGAGGTGGTCGACTCCGGCCCCGGCCTGCCGCGGCCCCCGCACCGTCCGCCGGTGCGGCGGGCACCCGCCCGGCACGGCACCGCGCGCCGCCGCCGGGGCCGCGCCTCGCTGCCGGCCCTCGCCGCGCCCCCGGCCCACCGCGCCCGCCCCACCGCCTACGACACCCACGTCCTCCCCGCGCACCGCCCGCTCCCCACCCCGCTGCGCCTGCCGGATCTCGACCAGCTCCCGGACCTCACCGCCGAGGGCGGCCGCGGCCTCTTCCTGATCCGCGCCCTCACCGACCACGTCCGCCTGCACACCCACCCCCAGCGCGGCGCCATCGTCAGCTTCGACAAGGTCCTCACCCGCACCGCCGACCCGCTGCTGCGGGTGGCGTCCTGACCTGGGGCGGCGGCTCTGCCTGGCGTTCCGGGCAAAGTGGGAGCAATGTGTACGTATGTTGTATCGGATGCGCGCCGAATACGGCGATCAGGGCCGATCCGGCCCGGTGAAGCAGTGGCACCTGGTCCAGAACGACAAGCTCGTGGGCCTGTGCGGGCGGGACCTGGCCGAGGACTCCGCCACGATGGAGTCCACCGAGTGGGGCAGGACCGGGGAGCGCTGCTGCCGGTCGTGCGGCGTGATCTGGTTCCAGTCCGTGCCCTTCCTGGCGGATGAGCACGACCGGTCGACCTATCTGAAGAGCAGGTAGCCGTCTGGACAGCAGGTAGTCGCGGCGCCGATCGAGGGTCCCCCGGCCGAAGGCCGGGGGAGGTCAGCGGTAGGCGGCGGTGCCGGTGATGGCCTCGCCGAGCACCAGGGTGTGGATCTCGCTGGTGCCCTCGTAGGTCAGCACCGACTCCAGGTTGTTGGCGTGCCGCAGCACCGGGTAGGCGGTGGTGATCCCGTTGGCGCCCAGCACGGTGCGGGCGCTACGGGCGATCTCCAGGGCGGTCCGCACGTTGTTCAGCTTGCCGAAGCTGACGTGCGCGGCCCTTGACCGCCCGGCCTCCTTGAGCCGGCCGACCCGCCAGGCCACCAGGTGGGCCTTCTCCAACTCCAGCGCCATCTCGACCAGCTTCTCCTGGGTGAGCTGGAAGCCCGCGATCGGGCGGCCGAACTGCACCCGGCTCTTCGCGTACTCCAGCGCCGCCTGGTAGCAGTCCCGGGCCGCGCCGACCGTGCCCCAGAGGATCCCGTAGCGCGCCTCGTTGAGGCAGGAGAGCGGACCGCGCAGCCCGCTGACCCCGGGCAGCACCGCATCGCCCGGCAGCTGCACCTCGTCGAAGTGCAGCTCGCTGGTGACCGAGGCGCGCAGCGAGAGCTTGCCGTGCACATCGGTGGCGGTGAAGCCCTTGGTGCCGCGCGGCACCAGGAAGCCGCGCACGCCCTGCTCGGTCTGCGCCCAGACCACCGCGACGTCCGAGACGCTGCCGTTGGTGATCCACATCTTGCTGCCGGACAGCACCCAGTCCTCGCCCTTGCGGCGGGCGGTGGTGCGCATCCCGGCCGGGTCGGAGCCGAAGTCCGGCTCGGTCAGGCCGAAGCAGCCGATCGCCCGGCCGGCCGCCATCTCGGGCAGCCATTGCAGCTTCTGCTCCTCGGAGCCGAACGCGTGGATCGCCCGCATCGCCAGCGAGCCCTGCACCGAGACGAAGCTGCGCAGCCCCGAGTCGGCGGCCTCCAGTTCCAGGCAGGCCGCGCCGTAGGCGACCGCGCCGGCGCCCGCGCAGCCGTACCCCTCAAGGTGCATGCCGAGCAGTCCGAGCCGGCCCAGTTCGGGCGCCAACTCGCGGGCGGGGAAGACTCCCTGCTCGAACCAGTCGGCGATGTGCGGGCGGATCCGGTCGTCGGCGAACCGGCGGACCGTGGCTTGGATCAGCCGCTCCTCCTCGGTGAGCAGTTCGCCCACGGCCAGCAGGTCGATCGGGTCGGGTCCGGGCATGCGGGGGCTCCCTGAGGGTGTGGGGTTACCGGTGGGTCGTCGTGGTGCCGGACCATCCGTATCAGCCTTTACGCTGGCGGGAAAGCAGTGCGCCCAGTAGCCGTGGGCGAAATTGCGTTGGCAGTGCAGTCGGTTGTGCAGGGCGGTCACAGGGAGACGGTGGTGGGCAGTGACGGGTGCCACGACGGACGGGCGGGTGCAGAAGGGCAACGAGACCAGGCGGTTGGTGCTGGGCCGCGCGGTCGCGATCGCCTCGGTGGAGGGGCTCGGCGGGCTGTCGCTGGGGCGGCTGGCCACTGAGCTGGAGCTCAGCAAGAGCGGGGTGTTCGCGCTGTTCGGCTCCAAGGAGGAGCTGCAGTTGGCGACCGTGCGGGCGGCCCAGCGGATCTACTGGGACGCGGTGTTGGAGCCGGTGCAGGCGCTGCCGGCCGGGGTCGGCAAGCTCTGGGTGCTGGCCGAGCGCTGGCTGGAGTACTCGCGGACCCGGGTCTTCCCGGGCGGCTGCTTCTTCTACGCGGTGGGTGCGGAGTTCGACGCCCAGCCCGGCCGGGTGCGGGACGCGCTGGCCGAGGCCAGCCGCAGCTGGTACGGGCTGGTGCTGGAGTACCTGGCGGCGGCCCAGGAGGTCGGCCAGCTGCAGCCGGACGCCGATCTGGAGCAGCTGGCCTTCGAGTTGATCAGCTATCTGGAGCTGGCCAACGGCCTCTCGCTGCTGCACGGCGACGACCGGCCGTACCAGCGGGCCCGGCGCTCGGTGCTGCTGCTGCTCCGCTCGGAGGCGGTGGACGAAAGCCTGCTGCCCGCGGCGTGACGAAAGCCTGCTGCCCGCGGCGTCACGACGGCTTGCTGCCCGCGGCGTCACGACGGCTTGCTGCCCGCGGCGTGACGACGGCCGCGGGCAGCAGGGTGGTCTGACGGTGCGGTCAGCCGCCGCTCTTGCGGCGGAAGGTGCGCTTGCCGCCGGCGGCGCCGTGGGCGGAATGGATCTTGGAGTTGCCGCCCGGGCCGCCGCCGGCGCCGTCACCCCGGCCGCCCTTCTTCTGCTGCAGCGCGGCCAGGAACTTGGCCTTCACGTCGGTGGTGTCGTCCGTGTCGTCCGCGTCGGCCACGCTGCCCGGGGCGGCCTCGGGCGCCGGGGAGCCCTCCTCGTGCTCCGCAGCGCTCGGCTCGGTGCTGGTCATGTGAACCTCCTGGACGGGTCTGGCCATGGTCGTGCTTGGGTCACTGTGCCATGAGGGACAGCCGACGTGCCGTCAGTTTCCCCGGGCCCCGGCCTTGGCCTTGTCCCTGCCGCGCTTGTCACGGTAGTTGGGCCCGCCGATGAAGAACAGCAGCACCAGCGTCGGGAATCCGGCTGCGGCCAACGCGACCAGGAGAGCCTGCCACCACATGATCCGCGCCCGTCTCTTGGCGAAATGTCTGGTATAGGACGCTAGGTGAAATCCCGATCGGACGCCAACCAACCCGCCGTCGGCGGGCTTCGACATCCGTCCGGGGGAATCCCGTCCACTCCCTGCCCAAGTGCGGCCCCACCGCCGCACACTGGGCGTCATGCAGGTACAGCTGGCCGCGCGGGCGGCCTTCCCCGACCTGGCCTTCGCCGCGGCCACGCCCGAGGCGCTGGTGCTGTTGGACGGCGTCACCCCCAAGGCCGGCGGCGAGGCGGGCAAGCCCGGTTGCCGGCACGGCACACCCTGGTTCGTCCGCCGGCTGGGCGTGCACCTGCTGGCCCGGCTGACCGACCGCTCCGACCGTTCGATCGCCGAGTGCCTGGCCGACGCGATCGCGGAGACCGCGGCACTGCACGGCGGCCGGTGCGACCTGGCCGACCCGGCGGCCCCGGCCGCCGCGGTGCTGGCCGCCCGGCTGCACGGCGCCTCGCTGGAGTACCTGCTGCTGGGCGGCCCGCTGCTGGTGCTCGACACCGCGGGCGGGCCGCTGTCGCTGCGGCACGGCGGCGTCGGGAGGGCCGGGGCGAGCCCCCGGGTGTCCGAGACCGCGCGCACCGGGTTCGTCCGCCTGGACGGGCTGCGGGCCCTGGCGGCACTGGCCGACGGGACGGATGTGGCGGACAGGAAGGACGGCGGTGGGCTGCTGCGGCGGCTCGCCGAGGGCGGGGCCGCCGCCGAACCCGGGGTGCTGCTCCACGCGGTGTGCTGACTACCAGGGGATCGCGCGCTTGTCGCGGAAGAACCCGCCGGTCGGCCCGCCGTCCGGCAGCGTGGCGGCCCACACCACGCCCGCCGCGCCGTCCGCCACCGGGCGGCCGCCGCCGCCGCCCATGTCGGTGGCCACCCAGCCGGGGCAGACCGCGTTGACCAGGATCCGGTCGTGGGCGAGGTCGCGGGCCAGCATCTTGGTGAGCCCGTTGAGCGCCAGCTTGGTGATCGAGTACGCCGGGGTGCCCGCGCCGAGGTCGGCGATCGCGCCCGCGCCGCTGGAGACGTTGACGATCCGGCCGTGCCGTGACTCGCGCAGCAGCGGCAGCAGCGCCTGCACCAGCTGCCAGGGCCCGAACACGTTGGTGTCGGCGGCCTCGCGCACCACCGCCAGGTCGGCGGTGCTGACCCGCTGCCAGGTGTCGTAGTGGATGGCCGCGTTGTTCACCAGGACGTCGACCCGGCCGTAGCGGTCGCGCAGTTCGGCGGCCAGCGCGGCGGCGTCGGCGGCGTCGGTGACATCCAGCCGGACGGGGTGGACCGCGGGGCCGATCCGGCGGGCCGCCGCCTGGGCCTTGGCCGGATCTCGGGCGGTCAGCACCACCCGGTGGCCGAGGGCGGCGAGCTGACGGCACGTCTCCAACCCGATGCCGCGGTTGGCCCCGGTGACGACTGATACGGGTGCGTCGGTCATGAGGGCCAGCGTACCTACCTATGGTTTTTATTGCTTTGCCTAGTACTCCTAGGCAATCTAGAGTCGCCAACCATGAAGCCAGTCACCGAACCGGACCTCCGCGCCTCCTTCGTCAACTGCTCCAAGGGCGAGGCCAAGCGGGTCAACCTGCCGCGCAATCTCGCCGAACTCCCCTGGGCCGAGCTGGACTTCCTCGGCTGGCGGGATCCAGGCGCGCCCGAGCGCAGCTACCTGGTGCTGGAGCGCGAGGACGGGCAGCTGATCGGCCTGGCGCTGCGCTACTCGGCCCAGCAGCGCGGTTTCCTCCGCAGCAACATCTGCAGCCTGTGCCTCACCGTGCACAGCGGTAGCGGCGTTTCGCTGCTCACCGCCCGAAAGGCCGGCGCGGCCGGGCGCGAGGGCAACTCGGTCGGCGCCTACATGTGCACCGACCTGGCCTGCTCGCTCTACATCCGAGGCCGCAAGGCCCCGGAAGGCACCGGAAGTCGGATCCAGGAGTCGCTGACCGTCGAGGAGCAGCTCGATCGGATGCGCGCCAACCTCGCGGACTTCGTCGCAAAGGTCTTCGCGTGACGTCAAGTTGAGGTAGCGGTTGGACCACGGCCTCGGGTGGAACGGCCGGGGCCGGCCGGCGGGGCTGAGGGGGTGCCGACGGGGGCCGGCTCGTCAGTCAGGTCGCCTCGGTGTGACGCCCACTCAATTTGGTCACCGCGCGGCAGAGTTCGGCGGCCGTGGTGGCGTCCACCCGGTCGTGCAGGTCGATCATGCGGTACCACATGGCACCGAAGACCATGTCGACCACCAGCTCCAGGGGCACGTTCCACTCCCCGTCGAGCCGCTCCAGCAAGCCGCGCAGCAGCGCACGCCGACGGGCGGTCAACTCGGCGATGGCGGCACCGAGCCCGGGGTCGTGCTGGGCGTCGGCGGTGAGGCCGAGCAGCACCGTGCGGCTGGGGCCGCGCTCGGCCATGGCGAAGGTCGCGGTGAGGAAGGTCAGCAGGTCGGCCTCGGGGTCGTCGGTCGGCGCGGGGGCGGCCAGTCGGGCACTGAGCTCGGTGAGCGCCTCCCCCAGCACCGCCGCCCGGGTGGGCCACCAGCGGTAGACGGTGGCCCGGCCCACGCCGGCCGCCTCGGCGATGCCCTTCATGGTGACCGCCGTGTATCCGTCCCGCTCCGCCAGCGCCAGGGCCGCTGCCAGGATCGCCTGCCGGGCTTCGTCGCTGCGCGGGCGACCGCGCGATCCGTCCGTCATGCCCCCACTTTACAAGACAGGGTGCCTCGAAATATAAACGAGGCACAGTGGCTCGAAAGAGCAGTGGAACGTCTGGGGGAGTGACACCCGTGTCGGAACGCATCGTGATCATCGGCGGCACTGCGGGCATCGGCCTGGCCACCGCCGAGCACTTCGTGAAGGACGGTCACCGCGTGGTGATCGCAGGCCGCGACGAACAGCGCCTGGCCACGGCGCTGGAGCGGCTGGGCGGCGCCGCCGAGGGCCGCCCGGTCGACGCCTCGTCGGCCGGTGACCTCGCCGAATTCTTCGCCGCCCTCGGCGAGTTCGACCACCTGGTGGTCACCGTCGCCCCGCACGGCGGCATCGGGCCGATCGCCGACCTGCGGCGCGACCAGCTGGCCGCCCTGACCGACGGCAAGCTGGCCGCCCACCTGCTCGCCGTGCAGGCCGCCCTGCCCACCCTGCGCAGCGACGGCTCCATCACCCTGGTCGGCGCCGTCACCGCCCACGTCGGCATGCCCGGTACGGCCGCCATCGCCGCCGTCAACGCGGGAGTCGAGGCAGCGGCCCGGGCGCTGGCCGCCGAACTCGCCCCGCGCCGGGTCAACGCCGTCTCCCCGGGCGGCATCGACACCGACTGGTGGGACTGGCTGCCGGGTGACGCCCGCGCCGCCGTCCTCGAGGCCTCCGCCGCCGCGCTGCCGCTGAAGCGGTTCGGCGCGCCGGCGGAGGTGGCGCACGCGATCGCTTTCCTGGTGGAGAACACCTACACGACGGGGATCAGCCTGATCGTGGACGGCGGCGCGCGGCTGCAGGGGGCGTAGGACCTGCGCTCCGGTGGCCGTGGTGGGAGTTGGCGTTTGGGCGGTGGTGGGTCAGTGGGTGCCGCCGCCGGGGGCCGCTCGTTTGACGAAGTCGAGCAGGGTGTCCAGGTCGAGGCCGGCCTCCAGCGCGCAGAGTGCTGCGGCCACCGCCAATGCCCCCAGCGCCAGCGCGGACCACGTATGGCGGCGCGGCGCCGGGGCGAGCAGGGCCGTGACGCGGCGGGGGACGGGGCCCGGGAGCGGGGTGGGGCGCAGGCGGCCCATGATGCCCAGGGCGGCGGCGGGGAGGCGGCGGCCAGCGGCATCGGCGGTGCGGCGGGTGGCGAGGGCGGCCTTGCCGATGGCGCGGGCGACTCGGGCGCGGTCGCCGACCGCCGCACCCGCGGTCTCGTCGGCCCAGCGCTCGACGGTGTAGCCGACGGCGTGGGCCAGCGGGCGCAGCAACGGGTTGGCGGCGGCCGCCAGTTGGGCGCAGGCGACGAAGAGGTGGTGGCGGTGGGTCAGGTGGGCGCGTTCGTGGGCCAGCAGGATCTGGTGTTCGGCCGGGTCGAGGGCCTCCAGCATGCCGGTGGAGATCACGATCCGGCCGGGGCGGCCGGGGATCGCATAGGCCTCGGCGGCGGGGTCCTCGAGGATGACCAGCTGGTCGCGGCCGGGCAGGCAGGCGGCCTCGGTCGCCGCCTGGGCCAGGGTGCGGGCGCGCCGCCAGAGCATCCGGCCGGCGAGCACGGCCACCGCGGCGGCCAGGGCGCCGGCGAGCAGGGCGGTGGAGAACGGGGCGGGGTCGTGGTGCTGGGCGGCGAACGCCGACCAGTGGTGGTGGGAGAGCCGGGCGAGCAGCGGGAACCGGATCAGCCCGGTGACGGCGAGCATGCCCAGGGCCGCGGTGCTGGCGCCGGCGAGCACCAGGGCACCGACGGTCAGCAGCCAGGTGGCCCGGTGGGGTGGCAGGCGCTCGCCGACGGGGCGGGCGACCAGGGCGGCCAGGAACGGGAAGAGCAGCGGTAGGTAGACGGCGACGCGCACGTGCTGGAGCTCCCTTAGCCGCCGAGGTCCAGCAGCCGGCGCAGCAGCTCCTCGTCGTCGTCGGACAGCTCGTCGACGAAGTGGGTGAGCACCGCCTCGCGGTCGCTGCGGCCGTCCAGCACCTTGCGCATCTGGCGGGCGGCGAGGCCGGATTCGTCGGCCACCGGTGTGTAGGCGTAGGCCCGGCCGCGCTTCTCGCGTCTCAGCAGGCCCTTGCCGTGCAGGCGGGACAGGGTGGTGACGACGGTGGTGTAGGCGAGCGGTCCGGTGAGGCGTTCCTGCACCTCACCGGGGGTCAGCGCGGCGGGGGCGGCCTGGTGCAGGACTGCGAGGATCGCGGCCTCCAGTTCGCCCTTGGCCCGGCCCTCGGGCGTGGCGGGTTCGGGTACGCCCATGGACTTTCTCGCCTTCTGCGCTATCTTCTACATCTACGTAGTATTTCTACGTAGATGTAGAAGATGATTCTCTGCCCAAAGTCTGCCATGCCAGTCAGACCCGTCGGACGGTTTCACCCGCCATTAGTGGACCGAACCGACGTCGCCTGTCGGCGGGTGCCCCGTCTCCCCGGTCACCTGCCGACAGGCGCTTTCGCGTGGTGCGGTGGGTGCGGGTCAGTGGTGCTGGTGGTTCCCGTGGTCCCCGTGCGCACCGTGGTCATGACCCGTGTGCGCGCTGTGGTCCTCGTGCCCCTCGTGTCCTTCGTGCCCGTGCCCCGCGTGGTCGTCCGGCCCGCCGCCCATCATGTGCATCATCGCCATCCCCCCGGTGCGGAAGAAGCGGATCACCAGCACGGCGGCCAGCAGCAGGAAGGCAATGTTGAGCCAGCTGGTGTAGTTCCAGGAGATGCCCTCCATCGGGATGGTGGCGTCGCGCTGGTCGGGGATCAGGCCGAGGCCGCCGAAGAGGAACTCCACCAGGTAGCCGGCGAGGACCATGGCGGCGTAGAAGGTGGCGAGCAGGAAGTAGGCCATTCGCCGGCCGTAGTACTTCCGGTAGATGTTCAGGATCGGCAGGATCAGCAGGTCGGCGAAGATGAACGCGACGACGCCGCCGAAGCTGATGCCGCCCTTCCAGAGGACCACGGCCAGCGGCACGTTCCCGATCGAGCAGACGAACGAGATCATCGCCACCACCGGGCCGATCAGCGGTCCCCAGAGCTTGGCCGCCAGCGGGTGGTGGGCGAAGAAGAACGCCTGCCAGAAGGAGTCCGGCACCCAGGCGGCGATCGCGCCGGCCACCAGCAGGCCGATCACCAGGTCCTTGAGGATGGCGGCCCACTCCATGACGAACACATGGGCGGTGGCGGTGAACCCTCCGCGGGAGAACAGCCGCCGGGTGAAGGAGCCCTCGCCCTGGACGGACATGTCCATCGCCGCGTGGCCCTCCATCGAACCGGCCAGCCCGCGGTCCGCCTGCTCGCGGGCCTCCCGTAGCAACTTGTCCCGCAGGAAGAGCCGGAACAGCACGGCCAGCGCGATGATCATGATCGGGCCGCCGACGAACTCCGCCGCGGTGAACTGCCACCCCATCAACAGGGCCAGGATGACGCCGAGTTCGACCACCAGGTTGGTGGAGGCGATCTCGAAGGCCATGGCGGCGGTGAAGTTGGCGCCCTTGCGGAACAGCGAGCGGGCGAGCGCGACGGCCGCGTAGGAGCAGGACGAGGAGGCCGCGCCGAGGGCGGAGGCGATCGCCAGGGTGCGGGGGCGGTCGTCACCGAGCAGCCGGATCACCGTGGACTTGCGCACCACCGCCTGGACCACGGCGGACAGCAGGAAGCCCAGGATCAGCGCCCAGGTGATCTCCCAGGTCATCGACCCGGTGATGGACAGTGCGTGCAGTAGCGCGTGCATGGTGCTCCGCCTTCCCCTCGAACTGCTTGCACCCGGTGAACCGCATACCCCCATGGGGTATTCCCCCGATGTCGCCGCGACCGGGGTCATGGCGATGGTGACCCATCGTCAGATCCTGCCAGGGAGGAACTGCTGACTACTAATGTATTTAGCGGATTAGTCCTACGGACTGGCGGACGTCCGCGCCGACGGAGCGGAACCAGCGGTTCGGAGAACGCCGAACGGGTCGGCCTCCAGTGGAGGCCGACCCGTTCGGATCGGCGGTGAGCACGGCAACCCAACCGCCCAGGCCGCCGGCACTCCCCGTCCCCACGGCGCCCGGAGGCGCCCTGCCTGTCTTTCAGAGGCTGACTGCGACGCTCACTTGAGCGACGCCTGTGGCAGCGTCGTCGGGCAGAGCCCGCGCGGCTGCGGATCGTCCTTGAGCTTGGCGTCCACGCAGCCGCCCGGCAGCAGATCGGCCCCCCGAACCGTAGGCGCTGGTGCCGAAGTTGGCGGTCACCTGGAGCACGCCATTGCCGAAGGCGGTCTGCTGGGCCTGGTGGTCGGCGCCCAGGTACCGGAAGCCGGTCATCGGCCCGGACGCCCGCGGTGGAGCGGGCGCAGCAGCCGGGCACCGAGTTCCGGCAGAACTCGCTGAACTTCTCGGTCCTCCAGCAGGCGATGACCGAGCTGACCGGCGAGTCCTACCCGGAGCTGACCCGCCGGCTGGTGTTCGAGCCGCTGGGCATGACCGGTTCGAGCTTCGACCCGTGCTGGCCCGACACCGAGGGGCGGCCGTTCGCGCACGGCCACGACGCCGACGGTCGGCAGGTCTCGGCCGGCTACTACGCCAACCCGGAGCCGGCCGCCGGCGGCCTCTGGACCACGGCCGCCGACCTGGCCGCCCTGGCCGCCGAGCTGCGGCGGTGCTACCTGGGCCGGGAGCGCGGGCTGGTGGCGACCGAGCTGGTGCGGGAGATGCTCACCCCGCAGTCGGGCCGCGCCTACGGCTGGAGCACCATCCTCGACACCACCGGTGGCGACCTGGAGTTCGGCCACGGCGGCCAGGCGTACGGCTACCGGGCGATGACCTGGATGCGGGTGCACTCCGGGCGCGGCCTGGTGATGCTGAGCAACGCGGTGACCGGCCGGGAGCTGATCAGGCACCTGATCGCCACCGAGCTGTCCGGGCGGACCCGGCTGACCGGTGAGTGGCAGCGGGCCATTGAGGAGGCCGTGGGCCGGGAGCGGGGTGGGACCGCGTAGCCGCCTCCGGTGCCGTCCGTCCGGGGCGGTCGTGGCCGAGCACTCGGTCGCGGCCGCCCCGCCGTGCGTCAGGGGTGCGCACGGAGGGGCGGCCGCAGCCCGGACGCCCGCGGCCCGTTACGAGCGGCGCGGGATCCGGGCGGTCTGTGACAGCGACACGCAGATGACGGAGGTGGCGACCCACACCAGGGGGACTGTCCACGGGCTCCACCACATGAGCGCCAGCGAGACGGCCGCGGCCGCCAGTTGCGTGACGGTGACCGGCAGCACAACGTCGCGCCGGTACCGCCTCAGCTGCTCGCCGAGGACCTCTTCGACGATCTCGGCGACCCGGTCGTCGATGGTGTCCTCGTAGTGCACGAGGAACTGCTCGATGTCGTCGGTCCTGCCGGCCGGGCAGGGGCGGCCGGCGGCGCTCGAGTGTCGATCGGTCATGTCCCCACGATGCCGCACCGGGCGGCGCCGGGTCGGCAGCGTGAACCCACCGGCCGGATGGGGGGTAAACCCTACCCTCCGCTGATGGGCTTTCCTCGCTGCCGACGGGTGGTCGGGTTGGGTACCGTCCCCTTGTCGAATCGAGGCGCGGACGGTGACCTGGTCGCCGCCCGCACTGCCCACGAGAGCGGGTCCGAAGCAGTTGACCGAGAACATCGCCGGCCGTGCCACCGGCAGAGCCCGGACGGACGCCCGGCCACCCCGCGAGGTGGTGCCGGGCAATCCGCTGCGCGCGCTGGCCTCCCCCGTGCTGTTGCGGGCGTCGATCCACCTGGCACTTGACGGTCTGGTGGCGCTGGCGGGACTGGCCGTGCTGGTCGTGCTGCTCGTCGCCGCATGCCTGGCGCCGGCCGGCCTGGTGGGCCTGCCGCTCACGGTGGCGGCGGGGTGGGCGCTGTTCCGGCTGGCCGCCGTCGAGCGCGCCCGGTTCGCCGTGACCTGCGGGCTGGAGCTCGACGAGCTGCCGGCGCCGGTCTCTTCGTGGCGGTTGGCCAAGTCGCTGCAGTCGCTCATCCACAACCCCAGCACCTGGCGGCTGATCGGCTACTTCGTACTGCTGACGCCGGTGGCGGTGGTGACCGTGGTCGGGGTGGCGCTGATCTGGGCCGTGCCGCTGACCCTGGTGCTGCTTCCGGCCTACTACCGGGGCCTGCCCGGCGGGCAGGCCCAGCTCGGGCCGTTCGTGGTGGATTCCCTGCCCCGGGCGCTGCTGGTCGCGGCGGTGGCGCTGCTGGTCGGCGCGGTCCTCTCCCCACTGATCGTCAAACTCCTGCTGGCGCTGGACACCGCGCTGGCCGTCGCACTGCTCTCCCGGCCCCGCGGCGTGGAACTGGAGCAGCGGGTCATCGATCTGACGGAGAGTCGAGCCCGGGTCATGGAAGCCGCCGAGGCGGAGCGCAAACGGATCGAGCGGGACCTGCACGACGGTGCCCAGCAACGGCTGGTGGCGATGTCGATCACCCTGGGCCGGGCCAGCTCGCGGTTGAAGAAGTCCGGTGACCACGAGACCAACAAGCTGGTCGAGGACGTCCGGCGGGAAACCCTCAGCACCATCGCCGAGTTGCGCAACCTGGCCCGTGGCCTGCACCCACCGGTGCTGACCGACCGCGGCCTGGAGGGGTCGCTCTCCGCCGTCGCCGCGCTGGCTCCGGTGCCGGTGCGCCTTGACGTCCTGGTGGAGCCGCGCCCCTCCTCCACCATTGAGGCGGTCGCCTACTTCACGGTGACCGAGGCGCTCACCAATGTGGCCAAGCATGCTCAGGCGACCCGCGCTTGGGTGGAGATCCGGCGGGAGGGCGCCCGACTGGACGTTAAGGTTGGCGATGACGGGCGTGGCGGAGCCGACCTCGCGGCCGGCACGGGTCTGACTGGTCTGGCGGACCGGGTGTCCGGGGTGGACGGGCGGTTCCGGCTCAGCAGTCCGGTGGGTGGACCGACCGTGATCGAGGTGGAATTGCCATGCGGGTAGTGCTGGCCGAGGACTCCGCGCTGCTGCGCCAGGGCATCGAACTGCTGCTCAGCGAACAGGGGATCGAGGTGGTCGCCGCGGTCGGCGACGGGGAGCAACTCCTGCGCGCGGTAGCCGAACACCGGCCGGACGCCTGTGTGACGGACGTCCGGATGCCGCCCACCTTCCTGGACGAGGGCCTGCGCGCCGCACTGGCGGTACGCGCCCGCTGGCCGGAGACCGGCGTCCTGGTGCTCTCCCACTACGTCGAGGAGCGCTACGCCATCGACCTGGTCAACACCAATGACAACGGGGTCGGTTACCTGCTCAAGGACCGGATATCGGACGCCGAGGAGTTCGTGGACGCGCTGCGCCGGGTCGCCGCGGGCGAGACGGTCCTCGACCCGGAGGTGGTCAAGCAGTTGCTGGCCGGCAGCCGGCAGCGGGATCCGCTGTCCACCCTGACGCCGCGCGAACGGGAGGTCCTCACGGCCATGGCGGAGGGCCGTTCCAACGCCGGGATCGCAGCCGATCTGGTGATTGGCACGGCGGCGGTGGAGAAGTACATCCGCAGCATCTTCGTGAAATTCGATCTGCAGCAGGAGGCGGGAGACCACCGCCGCGTGCTCGCCGTTTTGCGCTACCTCGGAGCTTGAGATCAGTACCACACCGATGAAGCGCCGCGGATGCCTCCTCATAGGGCTGGCCGTCCTCGTCGCGGTCGTCGCCGTGGCCAGTTGGGTCGTCGTCGCCTTGCTTCCGGCGCACCACCCGTACAGCGGCAACTGGCAGCAGGACGCGGCCGGCGCCAGCCAGGTGACGGTCCAGGCCGACGGACTCGGCGTGACGCTGAGTCAGGACGGCTCCTCGCAGGTCACGGTGGCCATGAGCGGCAGCTACACGGGCCATGTCCCGCAGGTCTCCGTCACCCGGTCCGGGTCGGACGTCACGGTCACCGCCGACTGCTCCAACGACTGCTCGGGGCACCTGCAGATCACGGTGCCGGCCGGCCTGGCCGCGCAGGTGAGCACCGGGGACGCAGGGATCCAGGCGAAGGGCCTGACCGGCCGGCTGGATCTGACCACCGGGCTGGGCAGGGTCGAGGTGGACCAGTCGTCCGGCCCGCTGACCGTGCGGAGCACGAACGGCGCGGTGACCCTCGCCGACAGCAGCGCCCCGAACGCCGAGGTGATCACCACCGACGGCGCGGTCAGAGCCTCCTTCACGGCGGCACCCGCCTCCCTGAAGGTCACCACGGGCTACGGCGGGGTCGACCTCAAGGTGCCTCACGACGCCACCTACCACGTCGACGCGCAGAGCTCCCACTCGTCGCCGAGCGTCTCGCTGCCGAACACCGCCACGGACGCGCCGCACAGCGTGGTGGTGAAGACCACGGGCGGCGACATCATGGTCCACTGAGCACGCCCGTGCCGCGAACGACGGTGGCGCCCCCGGGATCTCCCGGGGGCGCCACCGTCGTTCGGACGATCAGCCGGCGACCAGCGAGGGGTCGACGACGATCTTCGCGTGCCGCTCCGGCTCGCCGAGTTCGGCGATCGCCCAGGCCAGTCCGCCCAGGCCGGTGACGCCGGTGATGACGGCACCGGCGTCGATCCGGCCCTCGGCGATGTCCCGCAGCGTCTGGCGGTACTCACCCGGGCTGCCGCCGAACGACCCGCGGATGTCCAGCTCCTTGCCGGCCACCACCCCGGGGTCGACCGCGACGACCGGGCCCTGGCCGCGCGCCTTGAGCACCGCGACGACGCCCAGGCCGATCGGGCCGAGGCCGAGCACCACGGCGACCGAATCCGGACCGGGCTCGCCCCGCCGGACCACCCGGGCGGCGACCGAGAACCCTCGCCGGCCTCCGCGATGTGCGTCGGCCGGCCACCCGCAGGGTGCGGTGGGTGATCTCAGCCACGGCGGCGGCTCCGTCCGCTCGACAGCGGGGCGCCCTGGCCGAAGGCCGGCAACTGGGAGAACTCCTCGCCGCCGAACAGGCTGAGCCGGGAGATCGCCGAGTCGGGGTCGGCCAGCGCCGCGTCGATGGCGCGGGTGAAGTAGCCGGCGAACCGCTCGATGGTGCTCGGGTCGAACAGGTCCACGTCGTAGCGGAAGTCGACGGCCAGCGTCTCGGCGCTCTGCCGGACGTTGATCGCGAGGTCGAACTGCCCCTCGGCCTGTGGGAGTTCGTAGGGGGCGAGCTGCAGCCCGGCGAACTCGGCGGTGGCGCCGTCGGCCGGGAGCAACGCCGGCACCACCACCCCGCCCGACAACAACGGCTGGGACTGACAGGGGGGTTATCCCTACCCCGGTTCGGTGGGCTGGCCACGTGTCCGGCCCGGCCGAACTGCTGTTGGCTGGAGGGCAGATGGTCGGTGCGGGGCGGCGCAGGTGCGCCGCCCCGCAGCGCCACCGCGAACCACCGGTGAAGGCCACCGGCCTTCCCCAGAACGAGGAGTGGAACGATCAATACCTCAAGCAAGGCCGGCATCTGGGCCCTTGCGGGCGCCTCGGTCGCGGCCGCGGCCACCGCCTGGTGGGTGACCGACTCCGCGCCGTACCCCTACGCGCAGCACCGACTGCTCGACCTGCCACTGCCGTTCCTGTCCTGGGAGCGGCTGGCCGAGCAGCTCCAGCCGCTGCCGGGCGAGCGGATGCTGGAGATCGGTCCCGGCACCGGGCTGCAGTCGCTCCAGGTGGCGCCCCGGCTCGGCGCCGACGGCCGGCTGGACATCGTCGACATCCAGCAGGAGATGCTTGACCACGTGATGCGCCGGGCCGCCGGATCCGGCCTCGACAACATCGTCCCCACCCTGGCCGACGCGCGCGAACTCCCCTTCGACGACGCCACGTTCGACGCCGCCTACCTGGTCACCGCGCTGGGCGAGATCCCGGACTTCCCCGCCGCCCTGAGCGAGCTGCGCCGGGTCCTCAAGCCGACCGGTCGCCTGGTCGTCGGCGAGTTCTTCGACCGCCACCAGATCCGCCCGGCGGCCCTGGCCCGGCACGCCAACGCCGTCGGCCTGCACGTCATTCGGCAGTCCGGACCGGCCTTGGCCTACTTCGCGCTGCTGCGGCCGTGCACCTCGGGCTCCGACGGCCGGCCGCACGCCGGTGCCGCGGACCGGTGTGCGGCCACCATCGACTCCTGATCGGGGCTGGAGGACCGTCGTGAACAATCCCGGCATCCGGCGCGCGGCCGAGAGCGAGTGGGGCCTGTTCTACCGCCGGGCGCGCGCCCGGCTGCGGGCCAGGGGCGCCGCCGCACTGACCCTCACCGCGGTCTCCAGCTGCCTGGTGCTCCTGTTCGCGGCGGTCGACGAGTTCCCGAGCGGGGCGGCCTTCGTCTCCCGAATAGGCGTGGTCCGGGCCACCGAGCCGTGGGACGTCGCGCTGCTGCGCTTCCCGGTCTCGATATTCGTGCCGGCCATCAATCTGCCCTGCTGGACCGCCGTGTTCCTGGTGGTCCTCGCCTTCGGGACCGCCGAGCTGACCCTCGGCCCGTGGCGCACGCTCGCCGTCGGGTACACCTGCTCGCTGGTGGGCACCTTGTACGCGCGCTTCGGGGTGACCCAGCCGCCCGGCCACCTGCTCCACCTGCCCGCCGCATTCGCCCAGGTCCGGGACACCGGGCCGTCGGCGGCCGTGGTCGGGCTGGGCCTGCTGGTCGCCTGGCGGTTCGGGGCGCGCTGGACCGCGCTGGGCGTGGTGCTGCTGACGGCCGCGATCACGGCGGTGGACCCGGAGTTGGCGGGTTACGAACACATGGCCGCGCTGGTGACCGCCGCCTTGCTGCTGCTCGCGGACGGGGTCGCCCGCAGGCTGGCCGCCCGCGGTGCGCACGGCGCCGCCGCCGTGGCACCCCGGCCGCGGTGACCTGACCGGCGACCGGGGCGGCGACGCTCACGCCCGGCCGGCCGGCTCGCCCCGACCGCGCATGCACCACTCGAGCACCGCCATGGCGCTGTGCAGCTTGTGACCGGCCTGCCAGAACGCAAGTTCCGAGAACACCCGAGCGAGTCGGTCGTGATGGCGCCCCGGTCCAACGCCAAGGGCTCGACGCCAAGGGCTCGACAAGGAAGTCAGTGGTGAGGGACTGGATGATGTCGGCCTCTGGCAGAGTCAGCAGGCGTTCTTCATCCCACCCGGCAACGGCGTTCCGTATCTTCGAAGTTTGTTCTCAAGGCGCTCTCCGAGGTTCCCGCTGCTGAACAGGTGACCCATTGCGCTCATGGTTAAGAGTGTGACGGAGAGCACTGACCGCGTGTCAGAGCCATACAGTGAGTTCTTTGGCGCGATTAGGGCCCGGACCGGTCGTACCGGTCCGGGCCCCTGCGTCGTGGGGTCAGCGTCCCAGGTTGGTGTCGGCCGGGATGGTGCCGAGGCGGCCGGCCTGGAAGTCGTCCATGGCCTGCTGGAGCTCGGTGTGGCTGTTCATCACGAACGGGCCGTACCAGGCGACCGGCTCGCGGATCGGCAGGCCGCCGAGCAGCACGACCTCGAAGTTCTCGCTGCGCGAGTCGGGCTGCTTCTCGTCGGCGCGGATGGTGAGGCTGTCGCCCTCGCCGAAGACCACCGCCTGGCCCGTGTGGAAGGGGCGGCGCTCCTCGCCGGCGGTGCCGCTGCCGGCCAGGCCGTAGGCGAGGGCGTTGAAGTCGGCCCGCCAAGGGAGGGTGACCTGGGCGCCGGGGTTCACCGACACGTGGATCATGGTGATCGGGGTGTGGGTGACGCCGGGGCCCTGCTGGCCGTCGATGCTGCCGGCGATCAGCCGGACCAGCCCGCCGCCGTCGGCGGAGGCGAGCAGCTTGACGCTGCCGCCGCGGATGTCCTGGTACTTGGGCGCGATCATCTTGTCGGAGGCGGGCAGGTTCACCCACAGCTGCAGCCCGTGGAAGAGGCCGCCGGACAGCACCAGCGACTCCGGCGGGGTCTCGATGTGCAGCAGCCCGGAGCCAGCCGTCATCCACTGGGTGTCGCCGTCGGTGATGGTGCCACCGCCGCCGTGCGAGTCCTGGTGGATGAAGGTGCCGTCGATGATGTAGGTGACGGTCTCGAAGCCCCGGTGCGGGTGCCAGGGAGTCCCCTTCGGCTCACCAGCCTGATAGTCCACCTCGCCCATCTGGTCCATCATGATGAACGGGTCGAGGTACTTCTGGTTGATCTTGGCGAACGCGCGACGGACGGGGAAGCCCTCGCCCTCGAAGCCCTCGATGGCGGTGGAGACGGCCAGCGCGGGGCGGGGCGTGGCACCTTCGGCGGGAGCCGCGATGCGCGGCAGGACGAGCGGGTTCTCTACGGTCACGGCTGGCATGTCGGCCTCCTGCTGGATCGGGGCGCTGTGGCCTACGTCCGCCAGGTTAGTTCAATAATCAACAAGCAGCAAGTTGAATCTTGAACTAAATGCGGAAGGGCCACCCTCTCAGGGTGGACCCGGTGGTTTCGAGGCGGCCCGGCGGCGGCCTCAGCCGTACATCCGCCGCATGGTGAAGTCCACCATCTGCTCCACGGCCTTGGCGTCGAACACCATCCGGTGCTCGCCCTCCATGTCGAGCGCGAACCCGTAGCCGGTCGGCAGCAGGTCCAGCACCTCGGCGCCGGAGACGGTGAAGTACTTGGACTCCTTGCCCGCGTACCGGCGCAGCTCCTTGAGCGAGCTGAACATCGGGATCACCGGGGTGGGCGTGTTGTGCAGCGCCAGGAAGCCGGGGCGGTCGCCGCGCGGGCAGTGCACCTTGGAGGTGATGAAGATCGCCTGGAAGTCCTCGACCGGCATCGAGCCGGTGGTGAAGGCGCGCACCGCGTCGGCGAGCGAGGGCGGTGAGGGTTCGGGGTAGAGCGACTGGCCGGCGGACTGCGCCTGGTCGCCGTATCCTCCGGCGGCCATGCCGGGGCCGGCCTGCGCACCGTACCCCTGCTGTCCGTACCCGCCGCCCATGCCCTGCTGGCCCGCCTGCTGGTAGGGGTCGCCCGGGTAGCCGCCGCTGGCGCTCTGCTCGTAGCCGTACACACGGACAGGCTAGCGGGCCGGAGAGTCCTTGTGCGGCGGCCGAATCGGACAACGTGGCCTGGGATGGTCCTGTGGGGAGACGACTATCGGATAGGCATTCGATCGGCTCGGTGCGGGTATCGCGGGATGGAACGACGTGATGCCCTTCACGCGGTATTGGCGGCTGGGGGCTTGTACAAGTTACTAACCGGTAGCATCATGGGGTTTACTGGCGGGTAGGGGGCGCGTGATGGCGCACCCTGAGCGACGAACCGGAGAAACGGCGATGGGTCACTACAAGTCCAACCTGCGGGACGTGGAGTTCAACCTCTTCGAGGTGCTCGGCCGCGACCAGGTGTACGGCACCGGTCCGTTCGCCGACATGGACGTCGACACCGCGAAGAACATCCTCAGCGAGATCTCCCGGCTGGCCGAGAACGACCTCGCCGCCTCCTTCGAGGACGCCGACCGCAACCCGCCGGTCTTCGACCCGGAGACCAACACCGCGCCGATCCCGGCCAGCTTCAAGAAGAGCTACCAGACCTTCATGGACGCCGAGTGGTGGCGCCTGGGCATCCCGGAGTCGATCGGCGGCCAGGTCACCCCGAACTCGCTGATCTGGGCCTTCGCCGAGCAGATCCTGGGCTCCAACCCGGCCATCTGGATGTACTCCTCCGGCCCGGCCTTCGCCGGTGTCATCGCCGACGAGGGCACCGAGGAGCAGCTGAAGGTCGCCCAGCGGATGACCGACCGCCTGTGGGGCTCGACCATGGTCCTCACCGAGCCCGACGCGGGCTCCGACGTGGGCGCCGGCCGCACCAAGGCGATCAAGCAGGAGGACGGCTCCTGGCACATCGAGGGTGTGAAGCGCTTCATCACCTCCGGTGAGCACGACATGGCCGAGAACATCATCCACCTGGTGCTGGCCCGTCCCGAGGGCGGCAAGCCGGGTACCAAGGGCCTGGGCCTCTACATCGTCCCCAAGTTCGACTTCGACTGGGAGACCGGCGAGCTGGGCGAGCGCAACGGCGTCTACGCCACCAACGTCGAGCACAAGATGGGCCTGAAGGCCTCGAACACCTGTGAGATGACCTTCGGCGCCAAGCACCCGGCCAAGGGCTGGCTGGTCGGCGAGAAGATCGACGGCATCCGCCAGATGTTCAAGATCATCGAGTTCGCCCGCATGATGGTCGGCACGAAGGCCATCGCCACCCTCTCCACCGGCTACCTGAACGCGCTGGACTACGCCAAGCAGCGCGTGCAGGGCGCCGACATCGCCAACTTCCTGGACAAGAGCGCGCCGCGCGTCACCATCACGCACCACCCGGACGTGCGCCGCTCGCTGCTCACCCAGAAGGCCTACGCCGAGGGCATGCGCGCCCTGGTCCTCTACACCGCCTCGGTGCAGGACGACATGGCCGCCGCCCGCCTGCGCGGTGAGAAGGACGAGGCCGCCGAGCGCCTGAACGACCTGCTGCTGCCGATCGTCAAGGGCTACGGCTCCGAGAAGTCCTACGAGCAGCTGGCCCAGTCGCTGCAGACCTTCGGCGGCTCCGGCTACCTGCAGGAGTACCCGATCGAGCAGTACATCCGGGACGCCAAGATCGACACCCTCTACGAGGGCACCACGGCGATCCAGGGCCAGGACTACTTCTTCCGCAAGATCGTGAAGGACGGCGGCCAGGCGCTGACCGCGGTCTCCGAGCAGATCCAGAAGTTCCTGGCGGCCGGCGAGGGCGGCGAGGCGCTCGCCGTCGAGCGCGAGTTCCTGGCCAAGGCGGCCGGCGACCTGGAGGCGATCGTCGGCAAGCTGCTGGCCGACCTCTCCTCGGTCGAGCAGGACACCAAGAACATGTACAAGGTGGGCCTCAACACCACCCGCCTGCTGATGGTCTCCGGCGACGTGGTGGTCGGCTGGCTGCTGCTGCGCCAGGCCGTCGTGGCGCTCGCCAAGATCGAGGCCGGTGCCGCCGGCAAGGACCTCGCCTTCTACCAGGGCAAGGTGGCCGGCGCCCGGTTCTTCGCCCGCAACATCCTGCCGACCGTCGCCTCGCAGCGGCTGATCGCCGAGGGCGTCGACCTGGACGTCATGGAGCTGGCCGAGGACGCCTTCTGAGCCGTCTCGCACTGACCGCCTGACCCACCCTCAGCACTGTGGGGCCCGCACCGGCGGGCCCCACAGTGCTGTCCGGAGCGTTTCCGGTGGTCGCGAGGCCGGTCCGGGGGCCGGCCGCCGGCGTCGGAACCGGACGGAGACCATACGGATCCTTGACCTGTCTGTCGGTGTACGGGCATATGCTCGGGGTGGGCAGCCCCGTTCCGCCGGCTCTCCGGCATCCCTCGAACCAGGAGCAGCATGTCGACCGCCGACCGCTCGGTCTTCTTCAACCGGACTCATACCGACGACTTGATCGCGTATCTGGCCGCCGCCCCGTCGCCGTACCACGCCGTGGCGGGTGCCGCCGAGCGGCTGGAGAAGGCGGGCTTCCGGCAGATCGCCGAGGCCGACGCGTGGGACGGCGCGGTCGGCGGCCGGTACGTCGTCCGGGGCGGCGCGCTGATCGCCTGGTACGTCCCGCGCAGCGCCGGGCCGGCCACGCCGTTCCGGATCGTCGGCAGCCACACCGACTCCCCGAACCTGCGGGTCAAGCCGGTGCCGGACACCGGGTCGGTCGGCTGGCGGCAGGTGGCCGTGGAGATCTACGGCGGCGTGCCGCTGAACACCTGGCTGGACCGGGACCTGGGGATCTCCGGGCGCCTGGTGCTGCGTGACGGGTCGACGCGGCTGGTGCAGCTGGACGAGCCGCTGCTGCGGGTGCCGCAGCTGGCGATCCACCTGGACCGGCAGGTGAACGACGGGCTGAAGCTGGACCGGCAGCGCCACCTCACGCCGATCTGGGGCCTGGGCTCGGTCGACGAGGGATCCCTGCTGCGCTACGTCGCGGAGCGCGCCGGGCTGGACGCGGACCAGGTGCTCGGCTGGGACCTGATGACCCATGACGTCCAGCCGCCGTCGTACCTCGGCCGGGACCGCGAGCTGCTGGCCGGCCCGCGCCTGGACAACCTGCTCTCGGTGCACGCCTCGGCCGCCGCGCTGGCCGCCGTGGCCGCCGCCGACGGCGCCGATGAGCTGCCGTACATCCCGGTGATGGCCGCCTTCGACCACGAGGAGACCGGCAGCGAGTCGGACACCGGCGCCCAGGGCCCGCTGCTGGGCCGGGTGCTGGAGCGCAGCGTGTCCAGCCGCGGCGGCAACGAGGAGGACCGGGCCCGGGCGCTGGCCGGCACCGTCTGCCTCTCCTCCGACATGGGGCACGCGGTGCACCCCAACTACCCCGAGAAGCACGAGCCCGGCCACCAGCCGGCGCCCAACGGCGGCCCCATCCTCAAGGTCAACGTCAACAACCGCTACGCCACCGACGGGGTCGGCCGGGCCGTCTTCGCGGCCGCCTGTGAGCGGGCCGGGGTGCCCTGGCAGACCTTCGTCTCCAACAACACGGTGCCCTGCGGCACCACCATCGGCCCGATCACCGCGGCCCGGCTCGGCATCACCACGGTGGACTGCGGCATCGCCGCGCTCTCCATGCACTCGGCCCGCGAGCTGTGCGGCGCCGATGACGCGTTCCTGCTGGCCTCGGCGATCAAGGCCTTCCTGGAGGGCTGAGGCTCGTTCAGGGCCGGCCCGCGTGCGGGTCGGCCCTGACTCGTCCCGCTACTCCATGCCGGCCAGCACCAGCGGCAGCCGGGTGGCACCGCCCGCGATCAGCTTCACCGGCACACCCCAGTCCTGCTGGTGCACATGGCAGGCCGGGTACTCGATCTCCGGGTCGTCGTCGCAGGAGGCGGCCATCGCGGAGACGTGCAGCACGCCCTCCGTCA
Organism: Kitasatospora sp. GP30; assembly: GCF_029892145.1. Taxonomy (NCBI): domain Bacteria; kingdom Bacillati; phylum Actinomycetota; class Actinomycetes; order Kitasatosporales; family Streptomycetaceae; genus Kitasatospora; species Kitasatospora sp. GP30. The sequence continues at coordinate 16,671 of NZ_JARZAH010000010.1, read as the reverse complement.
CCTCGGCCGAGAGCACCAGCTCCCGGGAGAGCGCGCTGTCCGCACCCGCGCCCGAAACCAGCAGCTCCGGCGGGGTGGCGCTGACCAGCAGCCGCGTCGACGGGCCGTAGCGCTCGTCCAGCTTCTGGCCGGTCGGCGCGGTGAACACCACGTCGAGCCGGAGCGTGCCGGGGGCCACCTCGGTGGCAGCACGCTGGGTCCGGTGCGCCACCGACTCCACCTGCACCGCCTCCTCGGGCAGCCGCAGCCGGGTCAGCCGGTGCCGGGCCGACTCCACCACCACGATGTCCTCGCCGACCAGCACCGCGCCGGACGGCTCGCGCAGGTCGGTGGCGAGGGTGCTGACCTCGCCGGTCGCCGGGTTGTAGCGGCGCAGCGCGTGGTTGTAGGTGTCGGCGATCGCCACCGAGCCGTCGGGCAGCACGGTGACGCCCAGCGGGTGCTGCAGCAGCGCCTGGTCGGCCGCGCCGTCCCGGTGGCCGAAGTCGAACAGGCCGGTGCCGACCACGCTGTGCACCTGCTTGGTTTCACGTGAAACGAGGCGGACCGCCGAGGTCTCGCTGTCCGCCACCCAGAGCGTGGAGCCGTCCGGGGAGACCGCCAGGCCGGAGGGCTGGGCGAACCAGGCCTCGGCCACCGGGCCGTCCACCAGGCCCTCGTTGGTGGTGCCGGCCGCGACGGCGACCGTGCCGGCGGCCGGGTCGAACGCCCACAGCTGGTGCACCCCGGCCATCGCGATCCACACCCGGCCGTCGAAGAAGGCGACGTCCCACGGCGAGGAGAGGTCCACCTCGGTCGCCGGGCCGCTGGTCGGCGAGCCCTGCCACCACTGCCGCCCGGTGCCCGCCAGCGTGGTCACCGAGCCGTCGGCCAGCCGGACCCCGCGCAGCGCGTGGTTCACCGTGTCGGCGACCACCACGTCGTAGCCCAGCCCCAGGCCCTCCGGCACCAGCGCCAGGCCCTGCGGCTCACTGAACCGGGGCGAGGCGCCGTCGACCAGGCCGCGCTCGCCGTCGCCGATCCGGCGCACCACGGTCTCGCCGTCCTCGGCCAGCTCGACCAGCGAGTGGTGCCCCGCATCCGCCACCAGGAAGCCCCCACCGGGCAGCCGCACGGCCTTGCCCGGGAACTTCAGCGCCCCCGCCACCGGCTCCGGCGGCACATAGGGCCCGTCGCCGCGCTGCAGCGTCCCCTTCGCCGCGTGCTCCTCCTCCAGCTCCTCGACCAGCCGCTCGATCGCGTGCGCATGCCCCTCCCCGGCGTGCTGCGCGACCACGTACCCCTCGGGATCGATCACCACCAGCGTCGGCCACGCCCGCACCGCGTACTGCTTCCAGGTCGCCAACTCCGGATCGTCCAACACCGGATGCGCCACCTCATACCGCGCCACCGCGTCCACCACGGCCTGGTGGTCCGCCTCATGCACGAACTTCGGCGAGTGCACCCCGACGATCACCACCGTGTCGCGGTGCTTCTCCTCCAACTCGCGCAGCTCGTCCAGGACGTGCAGACAGTTGATGCAGCAGAAGGTCCAGAAGTCGGCGATGACGATCTTGCCCCGGAGATCCGCCAGGGTCAGATCCTTGCCGCCGGTGTTGAGCCATCCGCCGCTGCCGACCAGTTCGGGGGCGCGGACACGTGCACGAGAAGCCATGCTCGTATCCAACCTCATCGGACGGCGGCGGCATTCCGGACACCCGCTCGGCGGGGAGCGTCGACCGCGATCCGGCTCCAGAGCGCGGCGTGCGGCAGCGGCCGCCTTGCCGGGAGGCCCGCAGTCCCGATCGGCGGCGCGCGGTGCTTCGGCCGCCCGCCGAGTGGGCTCGAACTCGTGGACGAGGTCGGCTACTTGACGATGCGTGTACTGGTTGCCACGGTCGGGGTGGAATATGATCGAAGCGGTCCGGGCGGCCGGCGACGCAGGGTCTGCCGCGCCAAACCGGTGGGGGATGGTCGTGACGGCTGAACACATCTCACATCAGCGGCACACAATCGCTGTGACCGTGTCCGACCCGGTCGAGCTGCGCTCGCTTCGGGAGCACCTGCGCCGGGTCTCCGGTGCGGAGGTCGTCCAGGTCCCGGGGAAGCCCGCTCCCGGTGAGCAGGGGGCCCTGGACGTCCTGGAGGTGCTGGCCGGGGGCAGCAGTGTGCTGGCGGTAGTGATCAAGACCCTGCCGGACTTCATCCGGTCCCGGCGCTCGGACATCTCCGTGACGGTGTCGTCGGGGGAGCGCAGCATCACGATCAGCAAGTCCAATGCCGGCAAGGACGCGTGGGCGGCCGAGGTGAAGCCCGTCCTCGACGAGTGGTTCGGCGATGCCTGATGCGCTGGATGGGGACTTCTCCCGCTCCAGAGCGGTCCTGATCGGGACCTGGGACTACCGGTACCTGAGCGCCGTGCCCGCGGCGGAGCACAGCCTGAACCGGATGCGGGCCCTGCTGGCCGGCCCGCTGTGCGGTGGCTGGCCCGACGACAGCATCCTGGTCGTCCGCAACCAGAGCAGGCCGGGCGACCTGCCGGAACAGCTGACCCGGCGGTTCCACCAGGCGGTGGACGTCGCGCTGTTCTACTACGTCGGGCACGGCCAGTACGACAACGACGACGAACTCTGCCTCGGCCTGGCCGACTCGAGCGACGACGCCTACCTGCGAACCGCCACCAGCCTCCCCTTCGACGCCGTTCGCAAGGCGTTCCAGTCCAGTCGGGCGGTCACGAAGATCGCGATCGTGGACTGCTGCTACGCCGAGCTGGCAGCCGGCCGGAACACCCTGGGCCCGCAGCAGCCGGACCTGCCCCGCTCGGCGGGCTTCTACCTGATGATGGCGAGCGGCGCCTCCTACACCGCCTGGTTCCAGTCGGCGACCGACAGCGCTGTACCACAGACCTACTTCACCAAGTACCTGGCCGACGTCATCGAACGCGGCATCCCCGGTCAACCCGCGGCCCTCACCCTCGGCCCGATCTTCGACAGGGTCTCCGACGCGCTGGTGAGCGACGGCATGCCCGAACCCCGGCACCGGTCGAGCGACCACGCGGCCCGCTATGTCTTCGCCCGCAACACCGCCGCCCGGCCGGCGGACCCGTCCGCGCCGCCCGAGGCGCCCAGGGTTCGGGACCGTCCGACGAGACCTTCCGAGCGTCTCGGAAGCAGTGAGCCGATCGCGCCGGCGGAACCGGCACGGCCTCCCCGGAGCATGGATCGGTGGGACAGCGGACCGCCCGCCTGGCCGGTCGATCGGATCGAGCCGCCCCAGCCGTCATCGGCAGCCGGGGCGGCTCGGATGGACGCCGCGGCGGACGCACTGACGCGGGAGGTGTACCAGCAGTGGAACCAGGCCGCGCACGACCGGAAGCTGTACGCCCCCGCGCCGATCCCGGTGCGCTGGCAGTGGTCCCGCCGCGGGGTAACCGGTCCCATGGTGGCGGCCCTGGGGGATTCCGAGGGCCCGGTCCCCTTCGCGCCGTTACCCGGCGTTCCCGCAGCGGACGACCACACCCTGAACGAGGGTGGGCTGCCGGATCTGTTCCGGGTCTACGGCGGACTGCCCTCGGGCCGGATCGCCCTGCTCGGCCGCCCGGGCAGCGGCAAGTCCGAGACCGCTCTCCTGACGGCGCTGGACGCGCTGAGACACCGCAGCGGCCTCAGGAATCCGGTGGAGCGCGCCAATGTGCCGGTCCCCGTCCTGCTGAGCGTCACCGGTTGGGACGCGAGCCGTGACACCCTCGCCGCCTGGGCGGCCGCCCGCCTCGCCGAGGACTATCCCTTCCTGAGGCAGCGCAGATACGGACGCAGGATCCCCGCCAAGCTGGTGCAGGAGGGTCGGATCGCGCTGTTCCTCGACGGTTTCGACGAGTTGGAACCGGGACTGCGCCCGGCCGCGTTGAAGGGAATCGGTCAGCACTCCGCATCCCGGGTGATGGTGTTCGCGCGCACCGACGAGTTCGCCGACACGATCCGGGCCGGCCATCTGCCCGGTACCGCGGTGCTGGAACTGGCCCCGATCCCCGGCCCGGCCGCTGCCGAATACCTGCGGCGGTGCCAGGTGGAACCCGCGCCCGAACCGTGGCAGCGGCTGGTGGACCACCTGCGGGACCAGCCGGACAGCGTCGTCTCCCGCGCCCTCGACATTCCGCTGGGCCTCACACTGGTCCGCGATGCGTTCCCCCGGCCCGACGGCCTCGTCCACCTGCTGGACGAGGACCGGTTCACGACCCGCGAAGAGGTCATGGCCTATCTGCTGGACCGGTTCATCAGCATCGCCTACCAGCCGCATCAACTCTCCGAGCCGGTCCCCTACGAGGCGGCACAGGCTCGGCGGTGGCTCGGCTACCTCGCGGCCAAGATGACGGAGCACGGGACCTACAGTCTCGACTGGCGTCAACTGCCGCGGTGGGTACGGCCGTTCCCCAGGATCGGCATGCTCAGCATCGTGTGCGTGATCACCGCGGCGTTGGGCGGTGCGCTGCTCTACGGCTGGGGCCGGTTCTACACGCACGGGGTCAGCGGCGCGGGCGGCGGGAGCGCGATCGGGGCAGTGCTGGGCCTGGTGCTCGGCCTGGCGGCGGGGACGGCCTCGGAACTGCGCGACACCAGGTCGGACGGCCTCGGATGGCGGCCCTCCGCCAACAGCAGGCGACGCCTGAACGTCAACCCGGGCGTGGGGGCGATCGTCGGGATCGTGATCGGCATCGTGTCCGGCGACTACGCCTTCAACGTCACGCATAACATCGCGACGGCGCTCGCGGTCCTCTTCGCCGCCGGGGCAGGAGCCGGCGCCGTGGCCGGCACGGCGGCGATGCGTGTCCACCCCGCTCCCGGGCGGACCTGGTGGTCGCGCACGAGGGCCCTGTACTCGCGGCTGCCGCTGCTCCCCGGCGCGGTGGCCGGGGGTCTGCCGGTGGGCCTCAGGTACATGTTTCCCCATGGCTTCTCCAAGGAGATCCATGTGCTCGAAGGGCCGCTGAACGGCATCTGGGGCATGCTCATGGTCTCGCTCATCATCGGAGCGGCCCGGCTCCCCTCCCAGGTGGGCGTCCGCAGTGACCGGCACGCCATCTGGCGGCAGGAGCGCCGCCGGGATGTGCTCTTCGGGGTGCTCTTCGGGCTCTGCGTCGGCCTCGGGTTCGGTCTGCGCGAGAGCGTCATGTGGGACAGGGACGTCGTGGCCGGGCTGTTCCAGACCATCGGCATCGCGATCCCCTGCGCGCTGTGCGTCATGATCGCCGGTTCCGACGCCGGGCGCAGCTCCCTGCTGTTCCTCCAACTGCACATCAAAGGTGCGTTCCCCGCGCGTGGGATGAACTTCCTGGAAGACGCCTACAACCGCCAGGTCCTCCGGGCGGAGGGACCCAGGTACCAGTTCCGCCATGCACTGCTGCAGGACAAGCTCTCCCAGGAGAACGCCCTCAGCCTGACCTAGCCAGGGAGCCAGGGAGCCAGGGAGCCAGGAAGCCTGGGAGCCCGGGGAGGAGTGGGGGAGAATGCCGGGATGATTGCTGAAGCGCCGCAGGGACCGGTTGAAGTGCCGCAGAGCGTCGTGGAGTTGGCGGGTGGGCAGCCGTTGCGGGTGGTGTGGCGGAATGTGCTCGGGGGGTTGACGTTCCAGGTCGGGGCGCGGTTTGTGAAGTGGGCGCCGGTGGGGAGCGGGCTGGACTTGGGGGCCGAGGCGGTGCGGCTGGGGTGGGCCGGGCGGTTCGCGGTGGTGCCGCGGGTGTTGGGTGAGGGGGCGGACGGGGGCGGGTCGTGGCTGGTCACCGCCGGGCTGCCCGGGACGATGGCGGTGGCGGACCGCTGGAAGCAGGAGCCGGCCACGGCGGTGCGGGCGATCGGGGAGGGGCTGCGCCGACTGCATGAGGAGCTGCCGGTGGGGGACTGCCCGTTCGAGTGGTCGGCCGAGCAGCGGGTGGCGCGGGCGCGGGGCGGGTCCGGCACGGTCGAGGAGGCATTGGCAGCCCTGGCCGACATCCCGCCGGTCGACCGGTTGGTGGTCTGCCACGGTGACGCCTGCGCTCCCAACACCCTGATCGGTGACGACGGCCACTGCACCGGCCATGTCGACCTCGGCGCGCTGGGTGTCGCCGACCGCTGGGCCGACCTCGCCGTCGCCACCTGGAGCACCGTCTGGAACTACGGTCCGGGCTGGGAGGAACCGCTGCTGGAGGCGTACGGAGTCGAGCCGGATCAGGAGCGGATCCGCTACTACCGGCTGCTGTGGGAATTCTCGTAGGCCGTGTCGCAGCCCGGTGCCGGCCGGCGGCGGTGGTAGGCCGGGAGGAGACAACGCGGCGAGCAGCGGAGGCACGGGATGAAGTACCAGGTCAGGGAGCGGCTCTTCTCGATCGGCGAGGACTTCTGGATCGAGGACGAGCACGGCACCAAGGCGTTCCTGGTGGACGGCAAGGTGCTGCGGATCCGCGAGACCTTCGAGCTGAAGGACGCCGGCGGCCGGGTGGTGGCGGTGATCAAGCACAAGGCGGTGTCGATCCGGGACGCCATGAAGATCGAGGACCACCGCGGCGAGGTGATCGCCACGGTGCGCAAGAAGCTCTTCACCCCGTTCCGCGACAAGTACCACGTGGAGCTGCGGGACGGGGGCGAGTTGGAGATCCACGGCAACCTGATCGACAAGGACTACCGGATCGAGTCGCACGGCGACCGGATCGCCGAGATCTCCCGCAAGTGGTTCCGGCTGCGCGACAGTTACGGCGTCCGGATCGCCGACGGAGCGGACACCGGTCTGCTGCTGGCGGTCGCGGTGTGCGTCGAGCACCTGGTGGCGGAGGACGCCTGACGGTGGCTCAGCTCGGCGACGCCGGGGTGCCGACCCGGCTGGCACCCCGCGCGCGCACCGGCGGCGGAACGCTGGTCACACCCGTCCGAGCAGGGCCCCGGTCAGCCGCTCCTTCGCGGCGGGCCACTCGTCGGCGAGCATCGAGAAGTAGACGCTGTCCCGCCAGCTGCCGTCCGGGCGGCGGCGGGCCCGGCGGAAGGTGCCCTCGTACTGGGCGCCGAGGCGGCGGATGGCGTTCTGGGAGCGCTCGTTGAGGTGGTCGGTCTTCCACATCACCCGGCCCATGCCGAGGTCCTCGAACGCATGGGTGAGGAGCAGCAGTTTCGCCTCGGTGTTGACGGCCGTGCGCCAGACCGAGCGGGCGTACCAGGTGCCGCCGATCTCCACCCACTCGTCGACCGGGTTGACGTCGTAGAAGCAGCTGACGCCGACCGCCCGGTCCGAGTCGGCGGCGATGACGGCGAACGGCTCGCAGCCGGCGTACTTCAGGTAGCCCTCGACGACCTCGGCCATCTCGGCCTCGGTTCGCGGCGTGCCCCAGGGCAGCCAGCGGAACACCTCCTCGTCACCGCCGGCGGTGGCGAAGAGGTCCGCGGTGTGGTCGCGGCGCAGCGGCTCCAGGCGGACGTGCCGGCCGGTGAGGGTGACGGGGGCGGGAGGCTTCGCGGTCATGATCGAAACGGTACTGGGCAGTTGAACTAGATGCAATAGATGTATGTACTAGTTCAATGTTGAGTGGGTAAGCGAAAGCCCCTGGCGGAACGGGTCCACCAGGGGCTTCAGCAGGGGGATCAGATGAAGGAGTTGATCTCGATCGTCTCGGTCCGGCCGGGGCCGACGCCGATCGCGGAGATCGGGGCGCCCGACATCTCCTCCAGCGCCTTCACATAGGCCTGGGCGTTCTTCGGCAGGTCGCCGAAGGTCTTCGCCTTGCTGATGTCCTCGCTCCAGCCGGGCAGGTACTCGTAGATCGGCTTGGCGTGGTGGAAGTCGGTCTGGCTGTACGGCAGTTCGTCGACCCGCCGGCCGTCGATCTCGTACGCCACGCAGACCGGGATCTGCTCCCAGCCGGTGAGCACGTCGAGCTTGGTGAGGAAGAAGTCGGTCAGGCCGTTGACCCGGGTCGCGTAGCGGGCGATCACCGCGTCGAACCAGCCGCAGCGGCGGTCGCGGCCGGTGGTGACACCGCGCTCGCCGCCGATCTGGCGCAGCTTCTCGCCGTCCTCGTCCAGCAGCTCGGTCGGGAACGGGCCGGAGCCGACCCGGGTGGTGTAGGCCTTCAGGATGCCGATCACCCGGTCGATCTTGGTGGGACCGATGCCGGAACCGGTGCAGGCGCCGCCGGAGGTCGGGTTGGAGGAGGTGACGAACGGGTAGGTGCCGTGGTCGACGTCCAGCAGGGTGCCCTGGCCGCCCTCCAGCAGGACCACCTTGTCGGCCTTCAGCGCCTCGTCCAGCACCAGGGTGGTGTCGGACAGGAACGGGCGGATCTTCTCGGCGTAGCCCAGGTACTCCTGGACCACCAGGTCGGCCGGCATGGCGCGGCGGTTGTACAGCTTGACCAGGATCTGGTTCTTGTGGTCCAGCGCGGCTTCGACCTTCTGGCGCAGGATCGACTCGTCGAAGAGGTCCTGCACCCGGATGCCGATCCGGTTGATCTTGTCCGCGTAGGCCGGGCCGATGCCGCGTCCGGTGGTGCCGATCTTGCGCTTGCCGAGGAACCGCTCGGTCACCTTGTCCAGGGTCCGGTGGTACGGCGTGATCAGGTGGGCGTTGCCCGAGATCAGCAGCTTGGAGGTGTCGATGCCGCGGGCGTTCAGGCCCTCCAGCTCGGAGAGCAGCACGGCCGGGTCGATCACCACGCCGTTGCCGATGACCGGCACGACGTTCGGGCTCAGGATGCCGGAAGGCAGCAGGTGCAGCGCGTACTTCTGGTCGCCGATGACCACCGTGTGACCGGCGTTGTTGCCGCCCTGGTAGCGGACGACGTAGTCGACGGAGCCGCCGAGGAGGTCCGTGGCCTTCCCCTTGCCCTCGTCTCCCCACTGGGCACCAACGAGCACGAGTGCCGGCACAGGCGTACACCCCTTCCGGTTGGGGCATCCTGCGTAGGCCGCAGTCTGCCCCGAGATAGACGAAGCCCCTGGCGCAATAGCGCAAGGGGCTCTTGCACCGAGAGATTACCTGAGGAAGGACCGGTCGTGTCGTCCCAGTCCACGCCCGCCCCCCAGCCCCCCGACGCCGCCGGACCGCCGGGCACCGCACCGCTGCTGGTGCTGCTCGACCCGGCCGCCAAGGCGGCCGACGGCGAGGCGGTGCGGATCGCCCGGGATGTGCTGAGCGGCGGGGCGGACGTGAAGGTGGCGCTGCCGGAGAACGCGGCCGAGCTGGACCGGGTGCTCTCGCACCGCGGGCGGCGCCGGCCGGTGGTGGTCGGCTCCGACCTGGCGCTCCAGCGGGTGGTCCAGGCGCTGCACCGGCACGGGGAGTTGGCGGCCGGGCCGGTCGCCGTGGTGCCGGTGGGCGGCGGTCGCGAAGTGGCGCTGGCCCGCTCGCTCGGGGTGCCGGTGGAACCGGTGGCGGCGGCCCGCGCGGTGCTCGCCGGGGTGCCGCGGCAGCTCGGCCTGCTGCTGGACGACGGGGACGGGGTGGTGCTCGGCGAGGTGCGGATCCCTGGGGGGCGACAGGTCCGTCCGGGTGGCTGGCGTTCGCTCTGGGCGAAATTGATTGCGGCCGAGCAGGTGGCCCAGCCGGGGGAGCGGCTGCGGATCGAGGCGGACGGCCGCGAGCTCGCCGGCGCCGGCCGGCAGCCGCGGCTGGTGGCGCTGCGGCTGCCGGCCGGGGCCGAGTCGGCGGAGGTGGTGGTGCGGGCCGCCGGCGCCGGGCGCGTCCTGCTGCGGGTGCGGGCCTCGCGGATCACGGTGGCCGGCCCCGACTTCGGGTACGAGGCGGACGGCTGCCCGGCGGGCCCCGTGCCCGCCCGCACCTGGACCGCGCACCCGGCCGCCTGGCACCTGGTGCTGCCCACGGGCTGACCCGCGGGGCGCCGCGGCCCGGACGTGAGCGAGGTCACCGCGAAGGCCCCGGTCCGTGCCCGGCCTGCCCGAGCGCTGTGGTAAGGGGTTCGTTCTACGCGCGTTGCCACTCAAAGGGCCAGTTCCAGGCCGCTCCCGGCGGCCGAGACCGGGGTCCGCTGCCCTAGACTCGAAGACGTGCCACGTGGTGACGGAAGACTCAACCACGATCTCCTTCCCGGCGAGAAGGGCCCCCAGGACGCATGCGGCGTCTTCGGGGTCTGGGCCCCCGGCGAGGAGGTCGCCAAGCTCACGTACTTCGGCCTCTATGCCCTGCAGCACCGCGGACAGGAATCCGCGGGCATCGCAGTGAGCAATGGCTCCCAGATTCTCGTCTTCAAGGACATGGGCCTGGTGTCCCAAGTCTTCGACGAGGCCTCCCTGGGGTCGTTGCACGGTCATATCGCCGTCGGACATGCCCGCTACTCGACCACCGGGTCCTCGGTCTGGGAGAACGCCCAGCCGACGTTCCGGGCGACCGCGCACGGTTCGCTGGCGCTCGGTCACAACGGAAACCTGGTCAACACCGCCGAACTCGCGGCGATGGTCGCCGAGCTGCCCGGCGAGGAGCACGTCTCCCGGTCCGGCCGCACCGCGGCGACCAATGACACCGACCTGCTCACGGCCCTGCTGGCCGGCCACCCCGACCTGTCCATCGAGGAGACCGCCCGCACGATCCTCCCCGAGGTCCGCGGCGCCTTCTCGCTGGTCTTCATGGACGAGAACACCCTCTACGCGGCCCGCGACCCGCAGGGCATCCGCCCGCTGGTGCTCGGTCGGCTGGAGCGCGGCTGGGTGGTCGCGTCCGAGACCTCGGCCCTGGACATCTGCGGTGCCTCCTTCATCCGCGAGGTGGAGCCGGGCGAGCTGATCGCGGTCGACGAGAACGGCATGCGCAGCTCGCGCTTCGCCGAGGCCAAGCCCAAGGGCTGCGTCTTCGAGTACGTCTACCTGGCCCGCCCCGACACCTCGATCGCCGGGCGCAACGTCTACCTCTCCCGGGTGGAGATGGGGCGCAAGCTGGCCGCCGAGGCGCCCGTCGAGGCCGACCTGGTGATAGCCACCCCCGAGTCCGGCACCCCCGCCGCGATCGGTTACGCGGAAGCCAGCGGGATCCCGTTCGGCGCCGGCCTGGTGAAGAACGCCTACGTCGGGCGCACCTTCATCCAGCCCAGCCAGACCATCCGCCAGCTCGGCATCCGGCTCAAGCTCAACCCGCTGCGCGAGGTGATCGCCGGCAAGAAGCTGGTCGTGGTCGACGACTCGATCGTCCGCGGCAACACCCAGCGCGCGCTGGTCCGGATGCTGCGCGAGGCCGGTGCGGCCGAGGTGCACATCCGGATCTCCTCGCCGCCGGTGAAGTGGCCGTGCTTCTTCGGCATCGACTTCGCCACCCGCGCCGAGCTGATCGCCAACGGGATGTCGGTCGAGGAGATCGGCCGCACCCTGGGCGCCGACTCGCTCGCCTACATCTCGATCGACGGCATGATCGAGGCCACCAAGCAGCCCAAGGACCGGCTCTGCCGGGCCTGCTTCGACGGCGAGTACCCGATGGAGCTGCCGGACCCGGCACTGCTCGGCAAGCTGCTGCTGGAGGCGGAGATCGCCGGCAGCCAGCAGCCGCCCGCCACCCGGGGCAAGCCGACCAGCTCCGACCTGGACGGCGTGCAGTCCCTGCTCGGCGGCCATGGCGCGGCCGACGCGCTGCGCCGCCCGTAACACCACCAGGCGGGGCCCCAAGCGGGGCCCCGCCGCTGTTAGCAACCCCCACTTGACCCGAAAGGGCCACACCGCAGTGACCAGCAGCAGCAACGAGAGCGGCGCCACCTACGCCGCCGCCGGCGTCGACATCGAAGCGGGCGACCGCGCCGTCGAGCTCATGAAGCAGTGGGTGAAGAAGACCAACCGTCCCGAGGTGGTCGGCGGTCTCGGCGGGTTCGCCGGCCTCTTCGACATCTCCGCCCTGAAGCGCTACGAGCGCCCGCTGCTGGCCTCCGCCACCGACGGGGTCGGCACCAAGGTCGCGCTGGCCGCCGCGATGGACAAGCACGACACCATCGGCCACGACCTGGTCGGCATGGTCGTCGACGACCTGGTGGTCTGCGGCGCCGAGCCGCTCTTCATGACCGACTACATCTGCGTCGGCAAGGTGCACCCCGAGCGGGTCGCCCAGATCGTCAAGGGCATCGCCGAGGGCTGCGTGCTGGCCGGCTGCGCGCTGGTCGGCGGCGAGACCGCCGAGCACCCGGGCCTGCTCGGCCCGGACGAGTACGACGTGGCCGGCGCCGGCACCGGTGTGGTCGAGGCCGACCAGCTGCTGGGCGCCGACCGGGTCCGGGCCGGCGACGTGGTGATCGCGATGGCCGCCTCCGGCCTGCACTCCAACGGCTACTCGCTGGTCCGCCACGTGCTGCTGAACCAGGCCGGCTGGGCGCTCGACCGCGAGGTGCCGGAGTTCGGCCGCACCCTGGGCGAGGAGCTGCTGGAGCCCACCCGGATCTACTCGCTGGACTGCCTGGCGCTCACCCGGGCCACCGAGATCCACGCCTTCTCGCACGTCACCGGTGGTGGCCTGGCCGCCAACCTGGCCCGGGTGATCCCGGACGGGCTGCACGCCCGGCTGGACCGCGGCACCTGGACCCCGATGCCGGTCTTCCAGACCGTCGCCGAGGTCGGCCGGATGCGGACCCTGGAGATCGAGAAGACCCTCAACATGGGCATCGGCATGGTGGCCGTGGTGCCGCCGGAGTCGGTCGACGTGGTGCTGTCGATCCTGGAGGACCGCGGCGTCGAGGCCTGGCTGCTGGGCGACATCGTGGACCGCACCGCCGAGCACCACGAGGGTGCCGCGCTCTACGGCGACTACGCGAAGTAAGCGGCGCGCGGACTGCGCCGGCCGGCCGGACGGGCTCCCTCGGGGGCCCGTCCGTCGTCGTTTCCCCGAATGGGTGCCCGGGCACGCCGAAAACCGGCCCGGCGCTCAGGCGCTCGGACCGGTCAGGGCGTTGACTCAGGCGCGGCGGCGGGACTGGTGGTGGCCGGCGTCGGCCTCTTCCTCGTCCTCGTCGTCGTTGTAGTAGTCCGCGTAGGCGGCGTAGGGGTCGTCGTCCTCGTCGTCGTCAACCGGCTCAGGGTTGACCGGAACAACGGGTGTAACGCCCAGCTCGCTGGACAGACGGTTAGCGTCGAAGCCGCCGCTGTTGTACTTCAGCTCGCGGGCGACCTTCGTCTGCTTGGCCTTGGCCCGGCCGCGCCCCATGGGTCGACCCCCTCAACGATGGGGCTCACGGCCCCGAGTCTGACACGTGTTCATGATCGGGAGCGGCTTGCCCGAATCGGGAAACCGTCCCTTGGAGCATCAACGGTACCTGTTTCCGCCCTCGGACGGTACGTCGCCAGTGTGACGTGGCGCGCACTGTCGCTCCCCGGGACCAGGACGCTCCTGGTCGGACGGGGATTTCCGGGCCGTCTCAGGGTGCCCGGCGGGTGGATCGAGGTTGTTGTTCCGGCACTGATTATCCCCCGACCGTGGCCCTGGCGGCGCCCGATCGGGGGACAAGCGGCAATCCGGGTCCACATTGTGATCAGGACCCGGTCACGGAGCGTCAGCCCTTGCGTGCGCCCGGCAGCAGGATCGTGCGCAGGGCGCTGATCTCACGCATCCGGCGCTCGGCCAGCCGGTCGGCGGCGACCGCCGGGGGCACGCCGTCGGCGGCGGCCCGGGTGAAGATCTCCAGCGTGGTGTCGAAGATCTTGGTCGCCTTGTTCTTGGCCCGATCGAAGTTGAAGCCGTCGATCTCGTCGGCCACCTGGATCACACCGCCGGAGTTCACCAGGTAGTCGGGCGCGTAGAGGATGCCGCGGTCGGCGAGGTCCTTCTCCACACCCGGGTGGGCCAGCTGGTTGTTGGCCGCGCCGCAGACCACCGAGGTGCCGGCCGCGGTCAGCTGGGCCACGGTGTCGTCGTCCAGCGCGCCGCCCAGGGCGCAGGGGGCGTAGACGTCCAGCTTGGCGCCCAGCAGCGCCTTGGTGTCGGCGACCACCTCGACATCGGGGTGGGCGGCCCGGACCCGGTTGACGGCGGCCTCGGAGACATCGGTGATCACCACGGTGGCACCGTCGGCGACCAGGTGGCCGACGAGGTAGTGGCCGACCTTGCCGACGCCGGCCACGCCGACCCGCTTGCCGCGCAGCGTCGGCTGGCCCCAGCGGGCCTGGGCGGAGGCCCGCATGCCCTGGAAGACGCCGTACGAGGTCAGCACCGAGGAGTCGCCGGCGCCGCCCTGCTCGGGGGAGCGGCCGGTGACGTAGTCGCACTCACGGGCGATCACGTCCATGTCCTGGACGTAGGTGCCCACGTCGCAGGCGGTGATGTAGCGGCCGTCCAGCGACTGCACGAAGCGGCCGTAGGCGCGCAGCAGCGCCTCGGACTTGTCGCCGCCCTCCGCCTTGGCCTTCGGGTCGCCGATGATCACGGCCTTGCCGCCGCCCAGGTCGAGCCCGGCCAGCGCGTTCTTGTAGCTCATCCCGCGGGACAGCCGCAGCGCGTCCTCCAGCGCCTCCTCTTCGGAGTCGTACTGGTGGAACCGGGTGCCGCCGAGGGCCGGGCCCAGGGCGGTGGAGTGGATGGCGATGATCGCCTTGAGGCCGGACGTCCGGTCGTGGCAGAGCACGACCTGCTCGTGCCCGTCGCCCGGGGCGCCGTCCTGTTCAGTACGGAAGATCCGGCTGAGCACGCCTGGTGCGGGGTGCGTCGCGGACTCGGTGCGTACGTCGGTCACTGTGGTGACTCCAGTATCTGCGGGCCCGCTGCTGTGGTGCGGGCATCTACGGCGAAGCCTAGTCGGCGGGTGCCCCGCGGAGGTCCCCCCGGACGGCCACGAATGGGGCTCGGAACGGCCGGATTGCATCGGTCGCTGCCTCCCGTTCCGTCGGTGGCCCGTGCGACCATGCAGGACGTGACCGCTGTGCGCACTTCCGTGTTGCCGCCCTACGCCGCCCACCTGCGGGTGTACGAGCCCCTCGCGGCACTGCCCGAGCCGGATCGGGCCCGCTGGCAGGCCGAGTTGGCCGGTCGCGGGCCGGATGCGGCCTCGGCCGACCAGCCGGTGGCCCGGGCGGCGCTCGAAGCACAGCGGGAGGCGCTCGCCGAGCTGCTGCCCCGCCCGTCGCGCGCCGCGCCCTCCTGGGACGGGGCGGCGCGGGAGCACGAGGGCGCCTTCGTGCGGGTGGTCGACTCGGTCGCCTACGTCTGCCCGTGGGCCACCCGGCTGCGCAGCTGGCAGGCCCTGGAGGAGCTGCGGGACTCGCTGCCGGTGACGCTGCTGGAGACCGTGCTGCCGCGGACGGTGCGGGAGGAGGCGCTGGCCGCCCAGGCGAGCTGGCACTCGGCCCACCCGGACGCCCGGCCGTGGATCCTGACCAGCCGTTGGGAGGTGCCGGTCCGCTGGTTCCTGCCGTTCGGGCCTGAGGACCGGCGGTACCTGCCCGCCGGCGGGCCCGGGGAGGGCGGGGGCGGGGAGCCGGCGGCGCTGTTCTACCTGACCACGATGGCGCAGGCCCGCCGCCGGGTGGCGCGCGGCTACCGGGTGCTGCGCATGGGGGTCCCCCCGGCCGAAGGCTGGGGGAGGCTGAGCGGCACCTCGCTGGCGGAGGGCGCCGAGGAGGTGGGCCGCTGGCTGGAGGAGTTCCATCCGCGCTCGCTGGTGGAACTGGACTACGGGGGGCTGGTGCACGTGATGGGGGAGCGGACGCTGGCGGCGGACCAGTCGGCCGGCGAGCTGGCCGACGGATTGGCGGCGCTGCGTGCGGGGGATGCGGATACCGCGGCGCAGGTCTACGAGACGGTGACGGAGCGCTGGCGCCGGGTACAGGCACTGCGTCAGGCCAACTGACGGGGGATCGGGTCGGCGGGAGGGGCTGACGGGGGGTCAACAGGGGGAGTTCGCACGGGGGACGGGCGCGGGGAGCGCACGGGCCGCCCGGCCTGCAGCCGGGCGTGGAAGTCGGGGGAGCCAGTAGGTGGTGCCAGTGTGTGTACCTTGTAGGAAAAATGTTCGGGACTCTTGTGACCAAGGTCCCGGTTCGGGTCAATACCCCATGAACGTGACACTACTCACCGTTGACGCGAACTCATGAGTAACGGTAAAAATGGGACAAGCCGCCCAAGTCTCATCATCCCTGCCCACTTTTGGGTGGATCCGGGGTCGATGTGCGCTTTGGGGGGAAACGATAGGTCTGGGCGTCCCATAACCGAATGTCGCGATTCAGTGACTGTCCGTTATGGGATGGTCCATCGCCTTCCGCCGCTCTTGAACCCGTGAGGGGCCAATTTTGGCGGTTTGGTCGATAGGGCTGGACGGATGGTGTAGTTGTAGACACCAGGACAAGCCGTTCGTCCTATAACCGACTCGGTCCGTCCGTGCCATTTCGGGCATCGCGGGCCAAGGTGCAGAATTTGAAGGATAGAACCGCCCTGGTTCGGTTCTCCGAGGAGGCCGCTCATGACCGCTCGTACCCCTGACGCTGAGCCCCTGCTGACGCCGGCAGAGGTCGCCACCATGTTCCGCGTGGACCCCAAGACGGTGACCCGGTGGGCCAAGGCGGGCAAGCTCACGTCCATCCGCACGCTCGGCGGCCACCGCCGTTACCGGGAGGCGGAGGTGCGGGCACTGCTGGCCGGGATTCCGGCTCAGCGCACCGAGGCCTGGCGGTCGCTCGCGGCGGGCTGCTCATCCCGCCGCCGGCGCGTTGGCGCACAGCTTGATCGAAGGGGCCGCCCCCCTGGACTCCGCCGGGTCCGGGA